>NZ_JBANAZ010000009.1:0-174537 GCF_059803455.1 Bradyrhizobium sp. UFLA05-108
GCAAATGAAGACCGTGGGACCCGCGATCAGTTTGCGGACTTCGTGCTGGCTCTTGCCGCAGAACGAGCAATACAGCGTGTTCTTGGAGTCGCTCGTGCCGACCTTACTCATTCATGTCTCCGTCCGCGGTTCGATCCCGTCCGCTCGATCGCTCCATTCCGGCACGACAGCCGGTATAGTTCAAATAGAGCAAATTCCGTACCAAAAAAGACCCTACGCGTTACATCCCGTGCGAATCACGGTCACTCGATTCTCCCGCGATCTTAGCCCATCAGTCGTAGCCAACCATGCTGTCACCCGACTATCAAGAATTCGCTAATCGGGGGTCGCCGGCTACCCGTGACAATACCGTGATTTCACGTCTTGGCACGGGGGAAGTGATCGAAATCACCCGGGCGTTGCTGGATTACCACGAAAGAACCAGCACGAAAGCGGAACTTTCCGCCTGCCGCGAGGCGCAAAACTGCTTTTTTGCGCCGCACGACGCGCCATTAACGTGAAGGCCGCCCTGACGATCCCAGGTAATTCCGGGGATCGCCGTTACCATATCGGTAGTGCTACGGGCCTTTCGGCGGCGCCGGATCCTCGGCCCGCTTGTCGATCACCTTGTCGACGAGTCCGAATTCCTTGGCGTCGTTTGCCGTGAGGAACTTGTCGCGTTCCAGCGCATCCTCGATCGACTTGTAGGTCTGCCCGGTGTGCTTGACGTAGATCTCGTTGAGCCGCTTCTTCAGGTTCAGGATTTCCTGCGCGTGCAGCATGATGTCGGTGGCCTGCCCCTGGAAGCCACCGGAAGGCTGGTGCACCATGATGCGCGCGTTCGGCAACGAGAAGCGCATGTCCTTCTCGCCGGCGGCGAGCAACAGCGAGCCCATCGAGGCCGCCTGTCCCGTGCAGAGCGTGGAGACCGGCGGGCGGATGAACTGCATGGTGTCGTAGATCGCAAGGCCCGACGTCACCACGCCGCCCGGCGAGTTGATGTACATCGAGATTTCCTTTTTCGGATTCTCGGCTTCGAGGAACAGAAGCTGCGCGACGATCAGCGTCGACATGCCGTCCTCGACCGGTCCGGTTACGAAGATGATGCGCTCCTTCAACAGGCGCGAGAAGATGTCGTAGGCGCGCTCGCCACGGTTGGTCTGCTCGACCACCATGGGCACGAGGTTCATGTAGGTTTCAACCGGATCGCGCATGAGTCACCTAGGTTTTTAGAGGCGGACATCCTCGCGGCAAGACAGTCTTGGCTGGAATTGCCTAGCGCGGATGGACGTCCCGTGATGCAGGACTTGAGTAGGTAGCCACAGATATAGCCCAATTCGCTCCTGACAAGGCCAGCGCAAATTAAGGCTTAATCCGACAAGACCCGTTGAAGCTGATTCGCGGAAACAGGCCCAGCCGGCCACCTGGCTAGCGCGCCCGCTTCCGCTGATCATCCTTAACGGAAGGCTTTCTTGCTAAGCCTTACGCAGCGGTCTTGTCCGCCTCGTCGTCCTTGTAGAGCTCCTCGCGCGAGACCTTCTTCTCGGTCACGTTGGCGAGCTCGAGGATGAAGTCGACCACCTTGTCCTCATAGATCGGCGCACGAAGCTGGGCCAGCGCGTTGGCATTGTTGCGGTAATAGTCCCACACTTCCTTCTCGCGGCCGGGCACCTGGCGCGCACGCTCGATCACCGCGCGACCGACCTCGTCGTCGGTCACGGTGATCTTGTTCTTCTCGCCGATCTCCGACAACACGAGACCGAGCCGCACGCGGCGGTCGGCGATCTTGCGATACTCGTCCCTCGCCTTCTCCTCGGTGGTGTCCTCGTCGGCAAAAGTCTTGCCGGCGGAGTCCATCTCGGCCTTGACCGAGTTCCACATCAGATTGAACTCCTCGTCGATCAGCGAGGGCGGCGCATCGAAGCGATGGGCCTCGTCGAGACGATCGAGCAGCGCGCGCTTGACGCGCTGACGCGTCGCGGTGGCGAACTCGGCCACCAGCCGCTCGCGCGCGGCTTCCTTCAGCTTGTCCAGCGATTCAAGGCCGAGCGACTTGGCAAACTCGTCGTCGATCTTGGTGTCCTGCGGCGCCTCGATCAGCGTCGCGGTGGTCTCGAACTCGGCGTCTTTCCCGGCGAGCTTGTCGCTCATGTAGTTCTTCGGGAACGACGCCTTCACAGTGCGGGTCTCGCCCACGCCGATGCCGATGAGCTGATCCTCGAAACCGGGGATGAAGGTGTTGGAGCCGATCTGGACCTGGATGCCCTCGCCGGTGCCGCCCTCGAACGCTTCGCCGTTGATGGTACCCTTGAAGTTGACGGTGACGCGATCGCCGGAGGCCGCCTTGGCGCCCTCACCCTTGTCGGCGTAGCTGCGGTTGTTGTCGGCGATGCGCTTGATGGCCTCGTCGACCTCGACATCGGTCACGTCGGCGACCGGTTTCTCGACCTGGAAGCTCTTGAAGTCGGCGAGCTGGATCGGCGGCACCACCTCGATCGCGACTGTGTAGGTCAGGTCGGACTTGCCCGAGAGCAATTCCTCGACCTCTTTCTGCTCGGTCGGCATGGTAATCTTCGGCTCGGTCGCAAGGCGGAAGCCGCGCTCCTGGAAGATCTGCGTGTTGGTGTCGCGAATGGTCTGGTCGATGGTCTCGGCCATCACCGAACGGCCGTAGACCTTCTTCAGGTGAGCAACCGGCACCTTGCCGGGACGGAAGCCGTTGAGGCGCACCTTGTCCTTGAGGTCGACGAGCTTGGCGTCGGCCTTGGCATCGAGATCAGACGCGGCAACGCTGATCTTGAACTCGTGCTTCAATCCTTCCGAGAGGGTCTCTGTGACCTGCATGGCGTCCAATCTTCTTCTCGCTTCGTCACGGCGCTTGCCGCCGCGACATTTGTCATCAATCGATCCGGCGCGCGGGCAAAACGCCTCTGCGCCGGTGGTTCATCGGACCTACCTCCACGGGACAAAACGTCCATGAGGAACGAGGCCCTTCAGTAATCCGTGCAAACGCTGAAAGCGCTTGGTGCGGGCGGAGGGACTCGAACCCCCACAACTTTCGTCACTGGAACCTAAATCCAGCGCGTCTACCAGTTCCGCCACGCCCGCGTGAATTTGCATCAAGACCGGCCGCGATGCCCGCGGGCGGCCGGGCTTATAGCATGTGCCCGCCTGTTCGCAGCAAAAAAATGGCCGTGTGGATGCCCCCTTCAGATAGGCGCGACGGCTGGACTTATCCAGCGCGGCGTGGTCCGCATCACCCTCATGACGAAGCAATTTTTTGCCCCGACCCGACGTGAGGTTTTGGCCGGCCTGGCGGCCTCGGCGGCGGGTCTGGCCGAGGGCGGAGCAACGCCACCGGCAGCTGTGCGGCTCACCCTCCAGGCACGACCTGCGACGCTGGCTCTGAGGCCGAGGCAGGCAGCTACACCAATCTGGGATCTCGCAGCGCTAAATCCACCTGGTGCCGTCCATCTCAGGCGCGGTGACCGCTGCGAGGTGACCTTCCGCAACGATTTGCCTGTGCCAGTCGCACCAGTCTGGTACGGCCTCGATGGCGCGGCGGCTGCCGAGCCGCTGCTGGGCGGCGCTGCTGTTGCGCCGGGAACGACAGCAACATCAATGATTTCAATGCCTCACGCCGGGACGCTGCTGGCCGACCTCAGCCTGCTCGAGGAGGGCCTGAAGCAGCCTACACGGCCGCTCCCGATCATCGTCGACGAGGCCGACCGCGTCCTCGTGGATCGTGATGAGGTGCTGCTGATCGAGGAATGGCGCCTGCGGCCGGATGGGATCGCAATCGCCCCGGGCACCGATCCCAGAGAGACGACACCACTCTACACCCTCAACGGACGGACTTCATTCGAGCTCTCAGCATCCGGCAATCAGCGACTGCGGCTGCGCTTTATCAACGGCTCCCAACGTACTGTTCTGGCAATCAAATTGGAAAATTACGAGGTCCGCGTGATGGCCCTGGACGGACAGCCTGCCGAGCCCTTCCCGGCTCGCAACGGGGCCCTGGTGCTCGCCCCAGGTGCGCGCGCGGACGCATTTGTGGATACGGCCGCATCGGCCTCATTCCTGCTGCATGACGGCAAGGAGGCGCGCCAGATCGGGACCCTCGCGATCACCGGCTGGTTCGAGCGACGCGCGCCGCTGCTGCCGCCACCGCCGCTCCCCTCGAATGACCTTCCCATCCAGCTCGATCTGAAAAACGCCCTGCGGTTCGATGTCGCGCTCGGCGCCCCTGATGCCGGTTGGACCCACGCAGCAAGCTCCTTCGCCTCATCCGCCCCAGCCTTTCGGGCCAAGGCCGGTCGTACTGTCGTGTTGGCCTTGAAGAACCCTGGGCCAGTCACCACCGCCTTTCACCTGCATGGCCATCATTTCCGCCTGCTCGACAGGCTCGACGACGGCTGGAAGCCATACTGGCTCGACACGCTCGCGATTGAGCCGGGCCAAACCCAGCGCGTCGCGTTCGCGGCGACATACCCTGGACGTTGGTTGATCGAGTCCGTCGCGACCGACTGGGCCGCACCGCGGCTCATCCGCTGGTACACGGTGGAGTGAGCAAGCCCTACGGGCGGCTCCAGACGTAGCGAGCGTCCGGTTCTTTCTCCTCATTCCTCGTCCCGTCGCTCTCCTCGACCAGCTCGAACCCACGGGCCTCGTAGAAGCGTCGAGCTCGAACGTTGCGTTGGAAGGTCCAGAGCTGCAGGTGTTCGAAGGCGCTCTTGGCGACGTCGAGCAGCGCGGTGCCGACGCCTCGCCCTTGCGCGTCGGGCAGCACGTAGAGTTGTTCGATCCAGTCGTCGCGGAAAGCCACGATTCCAACTAACGCGTCCCCGGCAAAGCATCCCCACAGACGGCACGCAGCGAAGACTCGCTCGCGATAGAACCAGCGGTCCTCATTGGGCGTGTGCAGCCCGACCAGCCACGGCATCGCATCGTCGAAGGCGATGCGATGGACCCGTGCGGCCGCATCCATATCGACCAGCGCGAGCTGTCTGAGCACTAGTACTTCACCCCCAGCGCATCATAAATCCGCCGGTGCACCGCCGGCAGCGTCTCGGTCAGGTCCTCCGCAATCAGGCCGGGGCCGGCCTCACCCGCCGCCTCACCATGCATCCACACGCCAATGCTCGCGGCCTCGAAGGCCGGCACGCCCTGCGCCAGGAGTCCCGCGATGATGCCTGAGAGCACGTCGCCGGCACCGGCCGTCGCGAGCCAGGGCGGCGCGTTGGCTGCGATCGTCGCACGACCATCGGGCGCGGCGATGGTGGTGTCCGGTCCCTTCAAAAGCACGACCGCGCCGCAGCGCTCAGCGGCGGCACGGACGCGCTCGAGCTTTGAGCGGCCGGGATGCTTGTTGCTGAGGTCGGAGAACAGGCGCGGAAACTCGCCCTCATGCGGCGTCAGCACGACATCGCTATCGCGCGACGACTTGATCGATTCAAACAGCCGCTCGGGGTTGGCGGCAAAGCTCGTCAGCGCATCCGCATCGAGCACCAAGTGTCGTTGCGACGAGAGCGCGGTGTGGACGAAGTCGCAGGTGCGCGTCCCCGTGCCGGTGCCCGGACCGATGATGCAGGTATTGTAGCGCTTGTCGGAGAGGAGCTCGCCGAACTCGATCGCAGTGTCGACCGGTCGGACCATCACCGCCGTCAACGCGCCGGCATTGATCGCGAGCGCATCGCGCGGGCTGGCCAAGGTTACGAGCCCAGCGCCGGCACGCAGCGCGCCGCGCGCGGCGAGACGTGCAGCGCCGGTTGCCGCCGCATCACCGGATACCGCGAGCACGTGGCCGCGCGCGTATTTGTGGCCGTCGATCCGCGGCACAGGAAATGTCGCCCCCCAAAAGTCCGGCTCGTTCTCGAACAGCTGCGGCTTGATCTCGTGAAGCACCTGATCGTCGATGCCGATGTCGGCGACACGTACGCGGCCGCAATGGATCCGGCCGGGCAACAGAAGATGCGCGGGCTTCTTGCGGAAGAAGGTGACGGTCTCGGTGGCGTTCACCGCAACGCCCATCACGCTTGCACTGGTGCCGTTGATGCCACTCGGCAGATCGACGGCCAGCACCGGCGCGCCATTGGCGTTGATCGCCGCGATCATCTCACGCGCCTCGCCTTCGAGCGGGCGACTGAGACCGGCGCCGAACAACGCATCGATGATCAGCGCGGGCCTGCCGATCGCCTGCGGATTGAACGGCAAGAGCGGATGCTTCCAGCCGCGCGCGGCGGAGGCCGCATCGCCCTGGAGCTGGTCGCGCTCGCACATCAGGATGACGGAGACCTCGCGCCCTTGGGCTGCCAGCTCGGCTGCGGCGACAAAGCCGTCGCCGCCATTGTTGCCGGGGCCGGCCACCACCAGGATCGGCCCCTCCTCCGCCAGCGCGCTCGCGGCTTCGGCGACCGCTTGGCCGGCACTCAGCATCAGCTTGAAACCTGGCGTGCCGGCCGCGATGGTGAGCTGGTCGGCCCGCTGCATTTCAGCGTTGGTCAGTACTTCCATGCCATTTCCCTGGTACAAACGCCTTTTCAACAGGCAGTTTCCGTGCCGATCTCGGGCTGAAGTCCGCAATCTGCACACAGATTGAACTGTTTGCCTATTTCGTAGTCTTCGCTATTTTGGACTAGTTGGCCCACCTATCCGAGATGCTCGTTAAAAGGCTGATAAAGCTCCAAAAATCAGGGCATTTGCAACTTGGCATAGACCCTGCTTTTGAGGAAGCCGCATCGGTTCGTCGTGCTCACTGGCATTCATCAGGGTGTGGCCGGCCACCGCCCGGGCTGGTCAGGCAGCTTGGGACAGAAGACAACTCCGCGCGATGACAGAGCGCATCCTGACGAAGACGTTGCTATTTGATCGAAAGGCCGGGAGGCGCGCAGTGAAGAAAATCGAAGCCATCATCAAGCCATTCAAGCTCGACGAGGTGAAAGAGGCGCTTCAGGAAGTAGGCCTCCAAGGCATTACGGTCACCGAGGCCAAGGGTTTTGGCCGCCAGAAGGGCCACGCAGAACTTTACCGCGGCGCAGAATACATCGTGGACTTCCTGCCCAAGGTCAAAATCGAAATCGTGATCGGCGACGACCTGGTCGAGCGCGCGATCGACGCGATCCGCCGTGCGGCGCAGACCGGGCGCATCGGCGACGGCAAGATCTTCGTCTCCAACATCGAAGAAGCGATCCGCATCCGAACCGGCGAATCCGGGCTGGACGCTATCTGAGCCGGGTGCTATCCCGAATTTTGCGACACTCTACCTAAGAAAAAAGGCTGCCTTGGCGGCCTGACGTTGTTTGTGCACTCGCGCGCCTCAACAAGCGAGAACAACGTCGCTCGTAGTCCGGAAACCGACCCGCAGAGCCAAAAGGGGTATGCATGAAGACCGCCAAAGACGTCCTGAAAGCGATCAAGGATAACGACGTCAAATACGTCGACCTCCGTTTCACCGATCCGCGCGGCAAGTGGCAGCACGTGACCTTCGACGTCAGCATGATCGAGGAGGACACCTTCGCCGAAGGCCAGATGTTCGACGGCTCCTCGATCGCCGGCTGGAAGGCGATCAACGAGTCCGACATGTGCCTGATGCCCGACCCGGTCACCGCGACGATCGATCCGTTCTTCGCGGAGACCACCATGGTCATCGTCTGTGACGTGCTCGAGCCGACCACCGGCGAGCCCTACAACCGCGATCCGCGCGGCATCGCCAAGAAGGCCGAGGCGATGGTCAAGTCGATGGGCGTCGGCGATGCCGTTTACGTCGGCCCCGAGGCCGAGTTCTTCGTGTTCGATGACGTGCGCTATTCCGCGCAGCCCTACAACACCGGCTTCCGGCTCGACTCCGCGGAGTTCCCCACCAACTCCGACACCGAATATGAAGGCGGCAATCTCGGCCACCGCATCCGCACCAAGGCCGGCTACTTCCCGGTGCCGCCACAGGACTCCGTGCAGGACATGCGCTCGGAGATGCTTGGCGCCATGGCCAAGATGGGCGTGAAGGTCGAAAAGCATCACCACGAGGTCGCTTCCGCCCAGCACGAACTCGGCATGAAGTTCGATACGCTCACGCTGATGGCCGATCACCTGCAGATCTACAAATACTGCATCCACCAGGTCGCGCACATCTACGGCAAGACTGCCACTTTCATGCCGAAGCCGGTCTACGGCGACAACGGCTCGGGCATGCACGTGCACCAGTCGATCTGGAAGGACGGCAAGCCGGTGTTCGCGGGCAACAAGTACTCCGACCTGTCGGAGACCTGCCTGTCCTACATCGCCGGCATCATCAAGCACGCCAAGGCCATCAATGCCTTCACCAACCCGACCACCAACTCCTACAAGCGTCTGGTCCCGGGCTATGAAGCGCCGGTGCTGCTCGCCTACTCCGCGCGCAACCGCTCGGCCTCGTGCCGCATCCCCTACACCGCTTCGCCCAAAGCCAAGCGCGTCGAGGTGCGCTTCCCCGATCCGCTCGCCAACCCCTATCTCTGTCTCTTATACACATCCTCGACAAGGACCGCGCCTTCCTGAAGGCCGGCGGCGTGTTCGACGACGACTTCATCGACAGCTACATCGAGCTGAAGATGACCGAGGTCGAGCGCTTCGAGATGACCCCGCACCCGGTTGAGTTCGAGATGTACTATTCGGGCTGATCCGTCCCGACCATGAGAAGCGAAAGGCGCTCCGAAAGGGGCGCCTTTTTTGTTCGCATAGTCGGCAGAATGGGCAGAGCCAAAGCTCCACCTGCGTGCTCACTCAGCGCGAAGAAATGGCCTCAGCCATTCGCGCGCCATCCGAATGTCATCCTCGATGATCGAATGGCCGGTTGGTAGCGAGTGGTGTGTCACCTCGGCGCCCATGCGCGCCAGACGCCTTGCCAGGCGGGCGCCATCTCCGGGCGAGCGGCGTTCGTCGTAGTGGCCGTCGATGATGAGAGCCGGCGTACCAGGAACGCGTGTAGCTGGATCAACAGCGAACGGAGACAGCGGTCTGAGAAGAACAGCACCGGAGAGAGAGCGGGGATGAAGCATGACTAGAGCAGCCGCCATGATTGCGCCGTTCGAAAAACCGACGGCAATCGGCGGCTTTGGAAACCGATAATCCATGCCGAATTGGTTCACTTCGTCCGCAAGCCGATCCGCTCGGGCAATGAGATCGCGTTCATCGATCGAGCGATCCTCGAACCGGCGAAAGAACGCAAAGCCACCTTCCCAAGGAAGGGCTCCACGAACCGCAACCGCCGTCGAGGCCGGCGCAAGCTGGCCGGCAAGTGGCACCATGTCCTGCTCGGTCCGACCAGAGCCATGAAGCAACAGCAGCGGGGTGTCGTAGACCCCGGCCCCCTTGATGAAGTAGTGATCATGCGAGGCCATTCACGGCTCCCCGATGGCAGAAGGGCCCCTCGCCGCGCGCTAACCGGCTACGCCGTCGCCCGCTGCCGCGCCACGAGCGCCTCGCCGAACGCCTGAAAGATCTTCCGGTTGATCGGATTGCGCTGCGGGTCGTATTCCGCGTGCCATTGCACGCCGAGCGCAAAGGTCGGGGCTTCCGCGATGCGGATCGCCTCGATGGTGCCGTCTTCGGCGACGCCTTCGATCAGCACGCGCTTGCCCGGCTCCAGAATGCCCTGGCCGTGCAGCGAATTGACCTTGATCTTTTCGCAGCCGAGGATTCTGGCGAAGGCGCCACCGGGGGTGAGATCGACCTCGTGGCGATCGGCGAACACGACGGTGGGATCAGGATGGATCTCGCCGTTCTCGAGCCTGGGCATACGATGGTTCATGCGGCCCGGTATTTCGCGGATCTCGGGATGCAGCGAGCCGCCGAAGGCGACGTTCATCTCCTGGAGGCCCCGGCAGATACCGAACAGCGGAATGCCGCGGGCAACGCAGGCGACCGAGAGCGTCAGCGCGACCTCGTCGCGATGGATGTCGTAGGGCTCGTGCTTCTGGCAGGGATCGACGTTGAAGCGCGTGGGATGGACGTTGGCGCGGGCGCCGGTGAGCACGATGCCATCAACGCAATCGAGCAGCGCACCGATATCGGTGATGTCTGCCGAACCCGCAAACATCAGCGGCAAGCCGCCGGAAACCTCGGCCACGGCGCGCAAGTTTCGCTCGCCGACCATCTGGACCTGGAATCGATTTTCGACGCGATGGGAATTCCCGATTACGCCGACGACCGGCTTTTTCATCTCCCGTTCCGACCTCCCCGCCGAAGAAGATTCTCCAAACATGCCCGTCGGATGGAACAATTTCAACCGAAGGGATCGCGGGACGGCAATGCTATTTTCGCCTGAATGCCTCCGCTGAAAGCGCAGTTGAGGCCCAAACCGGCCCATCCGGGTCCGCGAGGCAGGATCTAAGGGGCTGTCAAAGGGGCCGTTCGCACGGGCGAGCCGAGATCGCGGACGCGTCAAACCGGCACGCGACCCCGGCTTGATCCGCAGCGGGATTTCGCGAAAGAGTGCCGTGCACGCCGGCCGCGCAAAGGAAACCATGTGACGATTCCCGCAGATGAACGATCCCGGACCCGCAACGATCTGGCCTGGGCGATCGCGGTCGGCGGCATTGGCATCGTGCTGTTTGCAGCAGGGCTGGTCTTCACCTGGTATTTCGCCGCAACGCTGCTGTTGATCTTCACGGGCATGCTGCTCGGCGTCGGCCTCAATGCGCTGACCAACGCGCTCGGGCGCCATGTCGGCCTGCCGCATCCGCTCCGGCTTGCAATCGTCTGCATGGTGCTTGCGGCGATGCTCGCGGGGGTGGCCTATCTCGGCGGCGCGACCATCGCCGAGCAGGCCTCCGCGCTCAGCAACACCATCAAGTCGCAGCTCGTTACCGTCAAAGCCTTCCTCGAGAGCCACGGCATCGACACCAGCTTCTTCGACATTGGCAACGCCTCCTCCGCGAACGCGACGCCGTCCGGCTCGGAAACGGCGCCTGGCGCGTCACCCCCACGCACCGGACTCCCCGGCGCCGGTGCGCTGGCCTCCAGCGGCGGGGCGATCGTGAGCCAGACCCTCAGGCTGCTGCTCGGCACGATCAGCGCCGTCGGCAACTTCTTCATCGTGCTGTTTCTGGGGCTTGCCTTCGCTGCGCAGCCCAGCGTCTATCACGACGGGCTCCTGTTCATCGCGCCGGCCAGGCATCGCCCGCGTGCCACCGTCATCATCGACGGTATCAGCGAGACGCTGGAGCGCTGGCTGATCGCGCAGATCATCGTCATGCTCGCGGTCGGCGTGGTGACCTGGATCGGACTTGCCGTCATCGGCATCCCCGGCTCGTTCATCCTGGGGATCCAGGCGGGTCTCTTGGCGTTCATCCCGACGGTCGGCGCCATCATCGCCGGCGTGATCGTGGTGCTGGCAAGCATCGCGTCAGGCTGGGTCGCGGCGCTCTCTGCCCTGATCCTGTTTCTCGGCGTCCATGCGATGGAGAGTTACGTGCTGACGCCGATCCTGCAGCGGCAGGCGCTCGATATTCCGCCCGCCACGCTGTTCGCGTTCCAGATCCTGCTCGGTGTCGTCTTCGGCATCTGGGGCCTGGCGCTCGCGCTCCCGCTGGTCGCCATCGCCAAGGTTTTGCTGGATCATTTCAAGAGCTATGAGGCGCCGGCGCAGACCGCGACGGTGTGAGACGGCTCAAGCCGTCGTCACCACCGTATTGGTGTGCTCGACCTCAGGCGGCGCGGCAAAGTACTGGCCGACGAGACCCCGCCATTCGGCAAAGTTCTCCGAGCCGCGGAAGTCGACGGTGTGGTTCTCCAGCGTCTCCCACTTCACCATCAACCGGTAGCGCTGTGGTTTCTCGATCGATTTGTGCAGCTCGAAGCCATGAAAGCCCTTGGAGCGGCCGAACGCGGCCTTGGCCTTGGCCACCGCCGCCTCGAAATCCTTCTCGCTGCCCGGCTTGACGTCGATTTGCGCGATCTCGGTGATCATCGTTTCCACCCTTCTTGTTTGACAGGGCGTGTCTAGCGCAGGCGGCTGAAAAGAAAAAGGCGCCGAAACGGCGCCTTCCGATCACCTTGGGGTCACAGCCGAACCGCACTGCTCTCTTCAGGCGAACAACAGGACTATGCCGACCACCGTCAGTGCGCAGGCGACAAAGAGTGTGATCGGTCGATGGTCGCGATTCTGCGCGTAGCGGCCCTGAGCGCGGCGCTCGGTGATCAGCGCCGTCTCGTATTCGTCCGATGTCGAGAAGATGCAGCCAAAGCCGCCGCGCGCAGATGCCGCGGCCGCTTCGAGCGACACAAGAGCCGCTTGTGAGGTCTGTTGACGGATCGTCTCCATGACCACGATGGTAGCGGTCGAATGGTAAACAGCGCCTTACCGCAAGCTCCCTTCGCGTCTCAGGCCGTCGCCGGTCGTGGCACCGGGAGCCGCGCGGCAGTCTGACGGCGCCAGTTCTCCAGCGACAGCGGCAGCTCTTCAGCGGCCTCGACGCGATTGCGGCCGCCTCGCTTGGCCTGGTAGAGCGCGGTGTCGGCGGCAGCCAGCAGCACCTCGAGCTCGGTGCCGGCCGGACCACCGGCAACGCCGATGCTGACGGTGGTGTCGACCGGGCCCTCGTCGACGACGATGCCCGATGTCTCGAACGCCTCGCGCACGCGCTCGGCGACCAGCACGCCCTCTTCCAGCGAGCACGGCAACAGCGCCGCGAACTCCTCGCCGCCGATCCGGCCCGACAGGTCGGAGATACGCAGATTGGTGGTCACGACGGTCGAGAAAAGCTTGAGCATCTCGTCGCCCGCGGGGTGACCGAAGCGGTCGTTGATCGACTTGAAGTGGTCGATGTCGAAGATCATGACGGTCACCGGCCGCCCCGCCTTGGCCTCGCGCTCGATGACGCGCGAGCAGGCTTCCGCAAAGCCGCGCCGATTGAACATGCCGGTCAGCGGGTCCATCGATGCAGCGGTCTTGTGTGCGGTCACCGTGCGCTCGGACACTAGCATGAAGATCACGAACACGGTGCCGACGGCGTAGAGGATGAGTTCGACCGCGAACACCGTGACCCAGATGCTGGTAGAGAAGTGCGGATCGTTCGGCCGCAGGAAGCCGCCGATCAGGATCGGCATCATCAGCACGCAGCCGTGCATGATCGGCACGGCGAAGACCGGCCAGCTTCGCTGCAGGCTCTTGCGTCGCTCGGACCATAGCTCGCCCGCGGTCAGCGCTGCGTAGACCGAGACGATGCCGGCGCCGATCAACATGCGCAGCGTCGCGGCAGCCGGATCGAGCAGCGTCACCGCGGCAGCCCAGCCGAGCGCACCGAACAGAAGTCCGGGCCAGTTCGGCTTGCGGCCGTGGAACACGCGCGCGGCGTTCCAGACCATGCCGCAGGCGACGAAGCCGACGGCGTTCAGCGCGAGATAGAGCTGCGCGCCAAGCTTGTCGCCGGCGGCCGTCCAAAGCGCGACGGAAGCCGCGCCAAGGAGATAGGCAGTACCCCACCATTTCAGCGCGGGACTTTTCTCTTGCCTGCCGAAGAACACCATCATGGCGCCGAGCAGTGCGGCTACCATCGTGGCAACCAGGTATAGCGTGATGCTATCGAGCGACATCATGTCAGCCCCCTTTAGAAACCAGCCAATACGCGATCAGCCCGATCGCGTGCCCTTCCAGCGGCAACGTTAGGTCTTGCCGGGTTCCATTCAGGTTTTCATGCAGACGCAACTTTTCGGGAAAACACCGGCTCAATTTGCATACAAACGAACAACAAAAGGGCGCCGAATTCGGCGCCCTTTTGCATTTCATTGAAGCCGCTTTCGCGACGAATTTTATCGAAGCGGTTAGCGCTTGGAGAACTGGAAGGACCGGCGGGCCTTTGCCTTGCCGTACTTCTTGCGCTCGACCACACGGGAGTCGCGGGTCAGGAAGCCGCCCTTCTTGAGCACGGTACGCAGCTCCGGCTCGAAATGCGTCAGCGCCTTCGAGATGCCGTGGCGGACTGCGCCGGCCTGGCCGGAGAGACCGCCGCCGGCGACGGTGCAGATCACGTCGTACTGGCCGGAACGCTGGGCCACGGAGAACGGCTGCTCGATCATCATGCGCAGCACGGGACGGGCGAAATAGACCTCGACCTCGCGCGAGTTGACCGTGACCTTGCCGGCGCCCGGCTTGATCCACACGCGGGCGACAGCGTCCTTGCGCTTGCCGGTGGCATAGGCGCGATTGAGCTTGTCGACCTTCTTCTCGTGCTTGGGCGCCTCGGGAGCGGCTGTCTTGAGCTGCGAGAGCTGGTCGAGCGACTGGATGGATTCGGCCATGTTATGCGGCCCTCGTGTTCTTGCGGTTCAACTTGGCGATGTCGATCTTTTCCGGGCTCTGCGCCTCGTGCGGATGATCGGCCCCGCCATAGACGCGGAGGTTGCCCATCTGGACGCGACCGAGCGGACCACGCGGGATCATGCGCTCGACGGCCTTCTCGAGCACGCGCTCGGGGTGACGGCCTTCGAGGATCTGGCGCGCGGTGCGCTCCTTGACATGGCCGACATAGCCGGTGTGCTTGTAGTAGGTCTTCTGCTCGCGCTTGCGACCGGTCAGCACCGCGTGCTGGGCGTTGATGATGATGACGTTGTCGCCGCAATCAACGTGCGGGGTGTAGGTCGGGAGGTGCTTGCCGCGCAGCCGCATGGCAACGATGGTGGCGAGGCGGCCGACGACCAGACCCTTGGCGTCGATCAGCACCCACTTCTTCGTCACCTCGGCGGGCTTTGCCGAAAAGGTTTTCATATCTGATTTCCGTGGACGGGGAGATGACGGCGCGAACGACGCGCCGGACTGCGCGGTTTCTAGAGAAGTGGCGCGCAGCGGTCAATGCCCGGCAAGAGAAATTAAGTAAGTAAAATCAGTATCTTAAAAATAAGGTGCTATATTACCTCGAAAAACCTCAAACATTTGGAATGGAATAGGTGGACGTGACATGGGCAATCGGATCCGGCGACGTGCCCGAGAGCAGATTGACCTCCCCGACCGCGAGGCGCTTGCCGAGCTTCAAAAGCCGGGCCTCTGCCAGCACATCCTGCCCCGGCTGGCCCTTGCGCAGGAAGTTGATGTTGAGATTGGTGGTGACCGCGAGCCCGATCGGACCGATCGCAGACAGCAGCACCACGTACATGGCGAAATCGGCAAGCGCCATCAGCGTCGGCCCCGACACGGTTCCCCCGGGCCGCAGCATCCTTTCGCTATAGCGCTGGCGCAGCAGCGCTGTCTGTCCGTCGGCGCTCTCGATCGTGATGTCGTCGCCGCTGAAGGCCTGGGGAAACTCCTCGCGGAGAAACTGCTCGACCTCAGCCACGCTCATCTTCGCTAACGCCATGCCACCCCTCACCCTCGCTTCACGTTGCCAGTTACATTAAGTTATCTCCGTCATCCAACTGCAATATCCCAAGCGGAATCTTCAATGTCCGTCCAGCCCGCCCGCACCCCCTCCCCGGAACCGCCGATCCTGTTGCGGGAGATCGTCGGCAGCGTCGCCGTGCTGACGCTGAACCGCCCCGCCGCGCGCAACAGCCTGTCGGAGGCGATGATCGGCCAGCTGCATGCGAGCTTCAACGCGATTGCCGAGGACAAGCGCATCCGCGCCGCCGTCATTGCGGCCAACGGCCCGGCCTTTTCCGCCGGCCACGACATGAAGGAATTGACCGCGCGCCGCAGCGATCCCGATCGCGGCCGCGCCTATTTCGCCGAGATGATGAACGCCTGCAGCGCGATGATGCAGGCGATCGTGCGCCTGCCCAAGCCCGTGGTCGCAGCCGTCCAGGGGATCGCGACGGCGGCCGGCTGCCAGCTCGTCGCGAGCTGCGATCTTGCGATCGCTTCGGACGCCGCAAGCTTTGCGACGCCCGGCGTCGACATCGGCCTGTTCTGCTCGACGCCGATGGTGGCGCTGTCGCGCAACGTGCCGCGCAAGCAGGCGATGGAAATGCTGCTCACCGGCGAGCCGATCCCCGCCACACGTGCCCGCGAGATCGGCCTCGTCAACCGTGTGGTCGCGGCCGGCACCGAACGCGATGCCGCGATTGCGCTGGCCGAACAGGTCGCGCTGAAATCTGCCTACACCGTCAAGCTCGGCAAGGAGGCGTTCTACCGCCAGGCCGAAATGAGCCTTGCGGATGCCTATCGCTATGCGGCGGAGGTGATGACCGAGAACATGATGGCGCGCGACGCCGAGGAAGGCATCGGCGCGTTCATCGAAAAGCGCGAGCCGAAATGGGAAGATAGGTAAGCAGCCAACTCCTCATCCTGAGGAGCCGCGGAACGCGGCATCTCGAAGGATGAAGGCCCCGCCGGTGGCCTCATGGTTCGAGACGCATGTTCCGCGCTCCTCGCCATGAGGGGCTAGAGAAAAGAGCAAAATGAATCACGACGCCTATCCCGACAATTACATCCGCGGCATCCTCAACAGCGTGAAGTCGATCGCGATGGTCGGCGCCTCGCCGGTCAATGTTCGGCCGAGTTATTTTGCGTTCAAATATCTGGCGCAGCGCGGTTACGACATGATCCCGGTCAATCCCGGTCATGTCGGCAAGGAGCTCATCGGAAAGCCCTTCGTCGCCTCGCTCGCCGATATCGGCCGTCCGGTCGACATGATCGACATCTTCCGCAACTCCAGCCACATCATGCCCGTGGTCGAGGAGGCGTTGAGGCTCGATCCGCTGCCGAAGGTGATCTGGATGCAGCTGGGGGCACGCGACGACGCGGCCGCGGAGAAGGCCGAGGCCGCTGGTATCAAGGTCGTGATGAACCGCTGTCCCAAGATCGAATATGGCCGGCTATCCTCGGAAATATCCTGGATGGGCGTCAATTCGCGCACGCTCAGCTCCAAACGTCCGCCCGCGCCGACGCAAGGCATGCAATTGTCGCTCAATCGCATGAGCGTCGGCGGCGGCAATACCGCAGCGGCCGATCGCGCGGCCAAGAACAAGACCGAGCAGAGCTGACGCACCCGAAAAAGGTTCAAGTTCTGAGCGCGACATAGCGAAGCACGTTTCGAGCTGACGCGGCTTGACGCCGGGCGCGGCCCCGATCAGCATGCCGCGCGTTTTCAGACGACCCAAGAACAGGACGCCACGAATGAGCGATCGCCTTCCGGGATTTTCGACCCTTGCCGTGCATGCCGGTGCACAGCCCGATCCGACGACCGGTGCGCGCGCAACGCCGATTTATCAGACGACCTCTTTCGTCTTCAACGACGCCGATCATGCCGCCTCGCTGTTTGGCCTCCAGTCGTTCGGCAACATCTATACCCGCATCGGCAATCCCACGAATGCGGTGCTGGAAGAGCGCGTCGCAGCGCTCGAAGGCGGCACCGCCGCGCTTGCGGTGGCCTCGGGCCATGCCGCGCAGGTCGTGGTGATGCAGCAATTGCTCCAGCCCGGCGACGAATTCATCGCCGCGCGAAAGCTCTATGGCGGCTCGATCAACCAGTTCACCCACTCGTTCAAGAGCTTTGGCTGGAACGTGGTGTGGGCCGATCCCGATGACATTGCGAGCTTCGAGCGCGCGGTGACGCCGCGCACCAAGGCGATCTTCGTCGAGTCCATCGCCAATCCCGGCGGCAGCATCACCGACATCGAGGCGATCTCCACGGTTGCCCGCAAGGCCGGCGTGCCGCTGATCGTCGACAATACGCTGGCGACACCCTATCTGATCAAGCCGATCGACCACGGCGCCGACATCGTCGTGCACTCGCTGACGAAATTTCTGGGCGGCCATGGCAACTCGATCGGCGGCGTCATCGTCGATGCCGGCACCTTCGACTGGTCGAAGGACGGCAAATATCCGATGCTGTCCGAGCCGCGCCCCGAATACCATGGCATCAAGCTGCACGAGACCTTTGGCAATTTCGCCTTCGCGATCGCCTGCCGCGTGCTCGGGCTGCGCGACCTCGGTCCTGCTCTGTCGCCCTTCAACGCCTTCCTCATCCTCACCGGCATCGAGACGCTGCCGCTGCGCATGCAGAAGCACTGCGACAATGCCAAGGCGATCGCCGAATTCCTGTCCGGCCACTCCGCCGTGGCGTCGGTGAGCTATGCGGGTCTGGCGAACGACAAGTACAATCAGCTCGCGCGCAAATACGCGCCGAAGGGTGCCGGCGCGGTATTCACCTTCAGCTTGAAGGGCGGTTATGACGCCGGCGTCAGCCTGGTGTCGAAGCTGACGCTGTTCTCGCATCTGGCCAATGTCGGCGACACCCGCTCGCTGGTGATCCACCCCGCCTCGACCACACACAGCCAGCTCGACGATGCCGCCAAAGTAAAGTCCGGCGCCGGCCCCGACGTGGTGCGCTTGTCGATCGGCATCGAGGACAAGGAGGACCTGATCGCGGACCTCGAACAGGCCCTGGGCGCGTAATTTGCTGTCATTCCGGGGCGCCTCGAAGAGGCGAACCCGGAATCTCGCGCCGCAGCTTCTGGATTCCGGGTTCGTCGCTCCGGGCCGCGCTTGCGGTCCCGTCGCGACGCCCCGGAATGACGGGGCTCTCGTTAACGCTCCTCGCGCAATTGGCTGACATACTGGGTCGCCCAGATTGATTCGGAGCCGACCATGCTGCGCTGGATCATGTGCCCTCTGGCCGTGATGCTGATGGTCACCAGCGCGCTCGCGGCCGATCAGGTCGTCGTGCACAAGAAGCGACACGTCGAGCGCTTGCCGCCGGGGCTGCCGCGTCCGCATTACAAATACCGCACCACGATCGCACCGGCGGAGCCGCCGAAGGTCTGGGTCGAGACCGATCCGGACGCGTTGATCTCGCCGGCCTACGGCGTCGGCAGCTACATCCGCAATCTGCCGGGCACCCCGCTCCTGCCGGGCGCGCATACGCTGCCGGGTTATTACGGCCGGCCCTGGGACTATGATTATCAGGGGGCGTATTACGGCGGCCCGCAGGTCGACTATTTCTGGCGCCTGCCCTACGCCTGCGGCGTCTACGGTTATTGCTGATCAGCCAGCCTGGCTCGCGCGGACGACGCGCGAATAGGTCTCCGCGGGCTTTCGCGCCGCGAGCCGCTCGGCCTGCATCACCGCCAGCGTCAGCACGAGGATCGCGACGGCCTGATGTGCGAGCGCAAGGCCGATCGGCACCTGGTTAAGCAGTGTCAGGATGCCGAGCATCGCTTGCAAGCTCACCGCCGCAAACAGCCACACGGCGCCGCCCGCAGCAGAACCTGCGCGCGAGCGCACGGCATCGAACGCGTGTAGTGCCGCCAGCGCGAACAGCGTATAGGCCGTCATGCGGTGCTCGAACTGCACGGTCAGCACGTTGTCGAACAGGTTGCGCCACCACGGCGTCTCGAACCACAGCCGTTCCGCCGACGGGATGAATGCGCCGTCGATCTCGGGCCAGGTATTGTAGGCGCGCCCTGCCCGCAGACCCGCCACCAGCGCGCCGAGATAAAGCTGCACGAAGGTCACGACGACGAGCACCGCGCTCGTGAACTTCAGTCGCGCTGAGGCAACGATCTCCTGCCGCGCGCCGAGCCGCCGCAAGGTCCAGATGATGCCGGCGAAGATCAGCAGCGCCAGAACCAGATGCGTCGCAAGCCGATACTGCGACACTTCGACACGTTCGGAGAGCCCGGAGGCCACCATCCACCAGCCGACCGCGCCTTGCAGCGCGCCGAGGCCGAACAGCAACCACAGCCGCCGCTTCAGTTCGCTCGATAGACCGCCGCGCCACAGGAAGAACAGGAACGGCAACAAATAGGCGACACCGATGAAGCGGCCGAGCAGCCGGTGGCTCCATTCCCACCAGAAGATGGTCTTGAACTCAGACAGGCTCATGCCGGCATTGAGCTCGCGATACTGCGGGATCTTCTTGTAGGCGTCGAAGGCCTCTGTCCACTGAGTCTCGGTGAGCGGCGGCAGCGCGCCCGTTACCGGCTTCCATTCGACGATCGAGAGCCCGGCCTCCGTCAGTCGCGTCGCGCCGCCGACCAGCACCATCAGCGCGATCAGCGCGGCCACGGCAATGAGCCACCAGCGCACGGCGCGATGCGGGTCGGACGAAGCTGATATCGTGGTCATTTCGGCCGGAAAACCAATGCTTGAACCAGGCTGCGCGCCCCTTATAGTCGCCCGCTCCCGCAGCGCAAGTTACGCGAAAGCCGCAATTTCCCCCATGAAAATCCGCACCCGCAAGTTCCTCGGTACAATCGCGCTCCTGGTGCTGGCGGCGACGTGGGCGCTGCTCGGCATGGCGCTCGCGCAGATGCCGTGGATCGCGGAATCCGGCTGGCGGCAGGCGATCTATTACGTCGTGGTCGGCATGGGCTGGGTGCTGCCGGCTATGCCGGTCGTGAGCTGGATGCAGCGGCCCGACCCGGCCTAGCCTACGCAAACGCGCTTGCGCGTTTGTCGGCAGCAAGCTCGGGTGTCCGCTCATCCGGCCGGATCGAACTTAACTCAAGACGACGTACTGCCCGTCGGCTTCACCGGCGGAAACGTCACGCCGGAGACAAGCACGCGCAGCATCCGCAGCGAGCGGCGCCGGCCGTCCCACGAAATCCGCGGCAACGCGCGCAGATTGGTCCGCCCCTCGACGTCCACGATGCCAGGAATCGTCGACACCGCACTGGCAAAGCCCGCCTCCTCCGCCATCACCACGTGGCTGCGCCGAAACGAGATGCGGTCGCCGAACGGATAGGCAAAGTGTCCGATCTCGCGGTGGAACGCAGACTCCGCCACGGCCTTGCCCATCGCCATCTCACGCGCGGCGGCA
Source organism: Bradyrhizobium sp. UFLA05-108 (assembly GCF_059803455.1). Classification (NCBI taxonomy): domain Bacteria; kingdom Pseudomonadati; phylum Pseudomonadota; class Alphaproteobacteria; order Hyphomicrobiales; family Nitrobacteraceae; genus Bradyrhizobium; species Bradyrhizobium sp. UFLA05-108. The sequence continues at coordinate 20,709 of NZ_JBANAZ010000009.1, forward strand.
ATATCTTTCATGGTGGCGAGTGCGGCATAGTTCACCGTCGCGCTGCCGATCGTCACCAGCGGGTCGGCCGCAAGTTTAGAAAGATCCGACCAATCCATCGACGTCTCGCGCCGGATGGTGGCGAGATCGACCCGATAGCGCTTGCAGAGATCGTTGATCGCAGCCGACAGCTCCGCAGGCGGCAAGGTTCTGAGCCACTCTTCGAGCAGCGTGAACAGCTCCTGCTTCTCCGCGCGCTCCGTGACGACGAAACGCTGCTCCTTCTCGCCCATCATCAGGCTGATGCGGCTCTCGCGCGCGATCACCTGTTCGAGCGCGAGCCACCAGGCTTCGCCGACACCGTCGGGAAAGGCGGTCGGCACGTAGACCGTGAAGGGCACGCCGTGGTGCGACAGCACCGGATAGGCGAATGTGGCGAGATCCTTGTACGCACACTCGAAGGTCAGCGCCACGAAGCGCCGCCGCTCGGGCAGCGTCACCGCGCGCCGGCAGACCTCGTCCATGCTGACGATGTCGAACTTCCACCGCTTCAACGCGTAAAGCACGCGGTCGAGGAATTTTGGCGTGATCTCATTGGCAAGCAGCGGCTGGAACGGCGCGCGCCCGCGCGGCCTGACGCGCTGAAAGCGCAGGATCGCTCCGGCGCCGCCTGCGCTTCGTCCGCGCAGCCGGTGCTGGCCGGTGAACCAGGCCAGTTCCAGCCGCAGCCGTTCCATCCATCGATCGTCGGATGCCAAAATCCCACCCATTACGAACCGGCGAGCGGCCGGTTCCCCTTTCCATTGTCCTTACCCTTTGTTGACATTTCTTTGCAAACGTCGGCCACAGGCCGAACCACGCTTGTTTTCCATTTTCTCGACAGGTTTTGCGAATGACCATGGCTGCGGCGATGCAAAGCCGGACGGCAGAAGCGCCAGCGCGGTCGGAAACGAGCCGTATCGCTGAGGTCGACATCGTCAGCGATCTCGCCATGGCCGAACCGGTCTGGCGTGCGCTGGAGAAGACCGGCCATTTCGGAACACCCTATCAGCGCTTCGACCTGCTCACCCCCTGGCAGCGTCTCGCCGGCGCGCACGAAGGCGCGACGCCGTTCGTCGTCATTGCGCGCGATGCCGAGCGTCGGCCGCTTGTCGTGCTGCCATTGTGCACGCGGCAAAACCATGGTGTCACCGTCGCCTGCTTCATGGGCGGCAAGCATACGACCTTCAACATGGGCTTGTGGGACGCCGATTTCGTCGGCCAGGCCAACACCGCCGATCTCGACGCGCTGTTCGCGGCCCTGCGCGCGCGCGGCGGCATCGACGTGCTCGCGTTATCGCAGCAGCCGATGCGCTGGCGCGACCAGCAAAACCCGTTCGCGCTTCTGCCGCGCCAAAACTCCATCAACGGCTGCCCACTGCTCGCGATGCCGCCGGGCTGCCCGCCGGCGTCACGCATCAGCAACTCCTTCCGCCGGCGTCTGAAGAGCAAGGAAAAGAAACTTCAGGCGCTCTCCGGCTACCGCTATCACGTCCCCACCACCGACGACGACATCACGCGCCTGCTCGACTGGTTCTTTCGCGTCAAGCCCGCGCGGATGGCGGAGCAGAAGCTGCCGAACGTGTTCGCCGAGCCTGGCGTCGAAGCTTTCATCCGAACGGCCTGCCTGACACCGCGCGGCGAGGCCCGCGTCATCGACATCCATGCGTTGGAATGCGACGAAGAAGTGATCGCGATCTTCGCCGGCGTCGCCGACGGCCGCCGCTTCTCGACGATGTTCAACACCTACACGACGTCGGACCATTCGCGCTTCAGCCCCGGCCTGATCCTGATGCGGAACATCATCGACCGCTACGCGGAAGCCGGCTATGACGCGCTCGATCTCGGCATCGGCTCGGACGACTACAAGCGCCTGTTCTGCAAGGGCGACGAAGAGATTTTTGACAGCTTCGTCCCGCTGACCTCGCGTGGCAGGCTGGCGGCGATGGCAATGTCCTCGCTGAGCCACGGCAAGCGCCTGGTGAAGCAGAACCAGATGCTGTTCGACCTGGCGCGAAAGCTGCGGCGGGCGTTGGGTAAGGCCTACGGCTCCTCGCACCCGCGAGCTGCCTTGGCTCGGGTTGTGGCAGCCTCAAACACCGCAATAAGCCGATCTAGTTGCCATAGCTCGATGTCGTTGACATCAACCAGCTGCTGCGCACGTTCTCGCGCTTCCTGCTCGTTGGCACATTGCAAATTGGCCACGCTTATAACATGGCGGTGCTGATCCAGAAGGTAAGCTCGGTAGTGCGCCATCCCACACCCCCCAGGCCGAGAAATTACTCCACCGATGCGCGAGGTTATCGCAATCAGTCAGTCCCTCGCCAGCAACGCCGACGTTGGGTTTCCTAATGGCGCAAGTGCTAATTGTAGTCTTGTAACAAGGAACGGGCTGCCACATCCGATTTTTGGTAGCGGAGTGCTCCGCACATCGGTGCGCCCTTACCTAGGCCGCCACCACGCGCGGCACCTCCGCTGCATCCGACGGCTGCACCGGCTTCCTCAGCATCGTCACCTCGCTGAAGCCGACCGCCTTGAGCTGCTCGCACATCGAGGTGCGGGCCTCAGTGGGCATGACGGCGTCCGGCACCACGACGGCGCGGGCATTCGTCGTCAGCAGCTCGGCAGGCAGGTCGGAGGCGCTACCGGCGTCGAGCAGCACGTGGTCGTAGACACGGAGCAAGGCATCGATCGCCAGCATCACGCGCGGCGATTGCAGAAGGCTGCGGTCGAAGCCAGGGCGACCTGCCGCCACCAGCTGCAGGCGCGAGAGCTTGTCCTTGGTGATGATCTGCGCGAACGAGGCCTCACCCTGCATCAACTCGGCAAGGCCCGGTGCTGCCGGGTCGGCCGAGATGGCCGAAATCGTCGGCGACGATGCGGCGAGGTCGACGACCACGACCCGCGCATCGCGCACCAGATGGCGCGCCAGCGTCAACGCGGTCAGCGTGATGCCCTCGCCCGCCGCGGTGCCGAGCACAGTCACCTTGCGCGCGGCGGCGCCGGCGCTGCGCAGGCCGTCGGCGAGCTGTTCGATCTCGGCGAACTCGGTGATGCCTGCATCGAAAGCCATCTCCGGCTGGAGCGGCGGCGGCTCGCTCACCACCGGCTGGGACTCGGGCTCGGGCTCGACGATTGGTTCACTGGGGGCAGTCGCGCGCGAGGCGGCTGAGGCAGGCGTGAATGCGGCAATTGCGCGCGGCGCGGTCATGCGCAGGAGCTCGCCGGTGACGACGACGCCGGTGCTAAGCAGCAACGTCGCCAGCGTGGCGATGAGCACGATCGGCAGCTTCTTCGGATAGGCGATCGTGTTCGAGACGATGGCACGCGAAATGATGCGACCTTCGGTCGGCGCGGTATCGATGGTCTCCCGGGCATTGGCCTCGCGATATTTGGCGAGATAGGTCTCGAGCAGGTCGCGTTGCGCCTTGGCCTCGCGCTCCAGCGCGCGAAGCTGGACGTCCTGGCCGTTGGTCGAGGTCGCCTGCTTCTTGAGCTGCTCGAGGCCTACGGTGAGGCTGTCGACGCGGCTGCCGGCGATCCGCGCGTCGTTCTCCAGCGAGCGGGAGATCTTGCCCGCCTCGTCACGGATCTGCGTGTCGAGGTCGCCGATCTGCGCCTTCAACTCCTTGATGCGCGGATGATTGCCGAGCAGCGTCGAGGACTGCTCGGCGAGCTGCGCCCGCAGCGTCACCCGCTGCTCGGACAACCGGCGCATCAGCTCGGAATTCAGCACCTCCGATGCCTCGATCGGCTTGCCGCTCTGGAGCATCTCGCGGATCAGCCGCGCCCTGGCTTCGGCATCGGCCCTCATCGCGCGCGCATTGTTGAGCTGGGTGTTGAGCTCGCCCATCTGCTGGTTCGACAGCGTGGTGTTGTTGGTGCCGACGAACAGCGACGATTTGGAGCGAAAATCCTCGGCCTTGGCCTCGGCTTCCGAAACCTTCCTGCGCAGGTTCTCGATCTCGCCCGACAGCCACGCGCTGGCGGACTTGGCCTGCTCCTGGCGCGCGCTCTGTTGCAGCACCAGATAGCCGTCGGCGATCGAATTGGCGACGCGCGCGGCGAGCTCCGGGTCGGCCGACTGGAATTCGACGACGATCACGCGCGACTTGTCGACCGCATAGGCGGTCAGGCGGTCGTAATAGGCATCCAGCACCCGCTCTTCCGGCGTCATCGAGAACGGATCGCGGCCGATTCCGAACAATGCCGCCAGCGACTTCAGCGGCGAGATACCGCGCAGGACCGGGTCGAATTCGGGCAGCTCCGCGAGCTTGTTCTTCTTGATGATCTCGCGCGCCAGATCGCGCGACAGCACGAGCTGCACCTGGCTGGTGACGGCCTCGGCGTCGAGCGCCTGCCGCTCCTCGGTGCTGCGGTCGCTGGACGGACGCAGGAAGACGTTCTCGCGCCCGTCGATCAGGATGCGGGCTTCCGACTTGTAGCGCGGCGTCACCAGATTGACGCCGGCGAGCGCGAGCACCAGCGCCAGCACCGTCGGCACGATGATGAAGCCGCGCCTGCGCTTGAGCGCAGCGCCGAGCGCGTGCAGATCGATGTCGCCGGATTCGGCTTGCGCCTGCCGCGCGACACCGGCCGCGAGCATCGGCTCGGGCTTGTGCAAGGCCCGTTCGATCACGGCCTTGTCCTTGCCGTCACGCCAAAACGCAAAACGCATCGCACACTCCCGCAGGGCAACGCCGCCGCCCACCTCAACCGAGGCGATTACACTCCATTATGGTTGCCGCTGGGTTAATCGCGCCGCACGCGTGCAGGGCGCGATGCGCGAATACCGTTTGTTAACCATGAGGCCGCTTAATCGGGATCGATAATTCAGTGGATTGCTCCGTCATCGCTCGCGAGCGCTGGTTCAGATCATGCCCCCCTCTCTCGACCAGCCGCTTCGCATCCTGCACGCCGTGCGTGCCCCGGTCGGTGGCATCTTCCGTCATATCCTCGATCTCGCCAACGGCCAGGTCGATCGCGGACATCATGTCGGCATTCTCGCCGACGATCTCACCGGTGGGGAGCGCGCAGCGAACGCGCTGGCCGAGATCGCGCCACGCCTGAAGCTCGGCGTCTATCGACTCGCGATCCGCCGCGACCCATCGCCCGAAGACTTTCTCGTCTGGCTGCGCATGAGGCGCCTGATCGCCAAGCTCAAGCCGGATGTGATGCATGGCCATGGCGCCAAGGCCGGCGCCTTCGTGCGGCTCAGGCGGCGCTCGAACGACACCATCCGCATCTACACCCCGCACGGCGGCTCGCTGCACTATCCTCTGCACACCTTCAAGGGCGAGTTTTACGCGCGACTTGAACGGACCCTGACGAACAGCACCGACCTGTTCCTGTTCGAAAGCGCCTTTGCCCGCGACACCTATCAGCGCATCGTCGGCAAGCCCAAAGGCGTCGTGCGCTGCGTCTTCAACGGCGTAACGCCTGAAGAATTCGAGCCCGTCGTCATTGCCGATGATGCGACCGACCTCGCCTATGTCGGCGAGTTTCGGCACATCAAGGGCGCTGATCTCCTCGTTGACGCCGTGGCGCGTCTGCACGGTCAGGGTCGGAACGTCACGCTGACACTCGGCGGCGACGGCGAGGAGATGGCGGCGCTGAAGGCGCAGGTCGAAAGGCTCGGCCTGACCAATTCGATCCGCTTCATCGGCCACGTCAAGGCGCGCTACGGCTTCTCCAAGGGGAGGCTGCTGGTCGTTCCTTCGCGCGGCGATTCCATGCCCTATGTCGTGATCGAAGCCGGTGCGGCCGGCATCCCCATGATCGCCGCGAAGGTCGGCGGCATTCCCGAGATCTTTGACGCCGGGAGTTCCGCCCTCTTCGCTCCGAGCAATGCCGAGGCCATGGCGGAGGCCATTGGGGCTGCGCTGGACGATCCGCAAGCGACGAGCCAGCGCGCGGCGAGGTTGCGCGAGCGGATCTCGACGCACTTCTCCCAGCAGGCGATGGTGGACGGCGTGCTTGCCGGCTATCGCGACGCATTTACCGATCATTAACCGCTCTTAAGGCGGTTTTAGAATTTCTTCCGATTTGTCCGATAAGCGAGAGCGAGGGGGACTCCCGCGCTTCGCGCGCCTAAATGCGCGCCCGGCGGGGTGTCAGGAATGGACGTGGACGACTGTGGAACCACTCAACGCACGCTCGATGCTCGACGCCGCCACCAGCGCGGCCGCACCCGCTGACAGGCCCTTTGTCGAACGCCGTCGCCGGCTTACGCCGGCAGCACTTGCTGTCGTCAACCAGAAGGTCGCCCGCGCCTATTCGCCGATCGTGATCGCCGGCTTCGTGCGCATCGCGGATTTTGTCCTGCTCAGCCTCGTCGGCACGGTACTCTACTTCGGCTATGTCGCGCCGCAGACCGGCTTCCGCTGGGAATATCTCGCCGCGATCTGCGCCGCCGCACTGGCAGCCGTGATCTGCTTCCAGGCCGCCGATATGTATCAGGTGCAGCTCTTCCGCGGTCAGCTCCGCCAGATGACGCGCATGATTTCGTCCTGGTCGTTCGTGTTCCTGCTGTTCACAGGCATGTCGTTCTTCGCCAGGGTCGGCAGTGAAGTCTCGCGGCTGTGGCTCGCCGCCTTCTTCTTCCTTGGCCTCGCCGCGCTCGTCGCCGAGCGCCTGGCGCTGCGAACGCTGGTGCGTACCTGGGCGCGCGAGGGCCGGCTCGACCGCCGCACCATCATCGTCGGCTCCGACAGCAACGGCGAAGAGCTTGTCGAGGCGCTGAAGGCGCAGGAGGACTCCGATATCCACGTGCTTGGCGTGTTCGACGATCGCAACGACAGTCGCGCGCTCGACACCTGCGCCGGCGCGGCGAAGCTCGGCAAGGTCGACGACATCGTCGAGTTCGCTCGCCGCACCCGCGTCGATCTCGTGCTGTTCGCGCTGCCGATCTCGGCGGAGACGCGCATCCTCGAGATGCTGAAGAAGCTCTGGGTGCTGCCGGTCGACATCCGCCTCTCCGCGCACACCAACAAGCTGCGTTTCCGTCCCCGCTCCTATTCCTATCTCGGCGAGGTGCCGACCCTCGACGTGTTCGAGGCGCCGATCACCGACTGGGACCTGGTGATGAAATGGCTGTTCGACCGCATCGTCGGCGGCCTCGCGTTGCTCGCGGCCCTTCCCGTGATGGCGCTGGTGGCGCTGGCGGTGAAGCTCGACAGCCCCGGCCCCGTGCTATTCCGCCAAAAACGCTTCGGCTTCAACAACGAGCGCATCGACGTCTACAAATTCCGTTCGATGTATCACCATCAGGCTGACCCGACAGCCTCGAAGGTCGTCACGAAGAACGATCCGCGCGTCACCCGCGTCGGCCGCTTCATCCGCAAGACCAGCCTCGACGAATTGCCGCAACTCTTCAACGTGATCTTCTCCGGCAATCTCTCCCTCGTCGGCCCGCGCCCGCACGCCGTCCAGGGCAAGCTCCAGAGCCGCCTGTTCGACGAGGCCGTCGACGGCTATTTCGCCCGTCACCGCGTCAAGCCGGGCATCACCGGCTGGGCCCAGATCAACGGCTGGCGCGGCGAGATCGACAACGAAGAGAAGATCCAGAAGCGCGTCGAGTTCGACCTCTACTACATCGAGAACTGGTCGGTACTGTTCGACCTCTACATCCTCCTGAAGACGCCGATCTCGCTGCTGACCAAGAACGAGAACGCGTATTGATGGTGGATCGCCCAAGCCAAGCTGTCATCGCCCGGCTTGACCGGACGATCCAGTAATCACCGGCAGCGGACGTCACCACTGACGGCGCGGAGTACTGGATGCCCCGCCTTCGCGGGGCATGACTGCGGAAGTTGTGTCGAGAAACTGCGTAACTGCGTGAGCGTATGATGGCGTATGCGGCGACAGCCGGGGGAATGAACGTAGCGCGACCTGCTGCGCCCGGCGTGCTGGCCTTGCAGCGCGCGATGGTGTGGCTGGCCGGCGCCTCCGGCGCGGTCGTCTTCATCGAGCCCAGCCCCTACGAGATCGTGACGCTGCTTGCGACCGTCACCTTCTTCGCCACCGGCCTGCGGCTTCGCCTCGTCTTCATGCCGCTCGTGCTGCTGCTGATCCTGCTCAATGTCGGCTACACCGTGAGCGCCATTCCGCTGCTCGGCCAGTCCGAGGTGGCAAGCTGGATCGCGACCTCCTGGTACATGGCGGTGACGGTGGTGTTCTTCGCCATGGTCACATCGGAGGATACGGCGGCGCGGCTCGACATGCTGCGGCGCGGCCTCGTGGTCGGCGCGATGGTCGCCTCCACCTCGGCAATCGCTGGCTACTTCAATCTCGTTCCCGGCGGCCACGACCTCCTGACGCTCTACGAGCGCGCGCGCGGCACATTCAAGGACCCGAACGTACTCGGCGCGTTCCTGATCCTGCCGGCGCTGTTTTCGTTGCAAAGCGTGGTCTCGGACAGGCTGGCCAAGGCGTTCCGCAACGCGATCGCCTTCGCCATCATGGCGCTCGCGATCCTGCTCGCCTTCTCCCGTGCCGCCTGGGGCGGCCTGATCCTGACCTCCGGCTTCATGCTGGCGCTCATGGTGCTGACCAGCCCGAGCAATGCGCAGCGCTCGCGCATCATCGTCATGGCGCTGGTTGCGGCCGCGCTGGGGCTGGCGCTGGTCGCCATCCTGCTCTCATTCGACTCCATCGCCGAGATGTTCAAGCAGCGCGCGAGCTTCGACCAGAGCTATGACGAAGGCCGCTTCGGCCGCTTCGGTCGCCACATCCTCGGCGCGGAGATGGCGCTCGACCTGCCGTTCGGCATCGGTCCCCTGCAATTCCACCGCTACTTCCCGGAAGATACCCACAACTCCTATCTCAACGCCTTCATGTCGGGAGGCTGGCTCTCCGGCATCTGCTATCCCGCGTTGGTCTTCACCACCGTGATCACAGGCTTTCGCCACGTCTTCGTACGCGTGCCCTGGCAGCGCGCTTATCTAGCGATCTTCTCTGCCTTCGTCGGCACCGTCGGCGAAAGCTTTATCATCGACACCGACCACTGGCGGCATTTCTGGATGATGCTGGGGGCGATGTGGGGCACGATCGCGGCCGCGCAGGCCTATAAGGCGATGCACTCGGACGTTGGCAAGGCTTCGCTGGAGTCCTAGCAAGCGTTTCGCAAAACGCGGCACACGGCCAGCGGGACGCCGCGCCTTGTCTTTTCCTCGTCCTGCTGCGCTGCGTCCAACCATCTCGAATATGTCCAATCCGTGATGCTCAGGCGCAGACATCTCGATTGACAAGCGGAGACCCGACAATTCTAATCGATTGACCTTTCGCGAGAGCCGTTTGCTCGGACGAAATGGGGCTCGAATGCAGGTCGCGACGCAAAGAAGCGCGGTTGCACAATGATGAAAAAGACGAACCAAGTCGTTCGCGAGGAAATCGTCTGCGAAATGGGAGGGGCGCCGCAGTGACAGGCGATGGCCCTCGGCGCAGTGATGACGAGCCGCCCGAGGGCACTCAGTCCAAGGTGCTTCGGATCGATCGTCTGTGCAAGCGCTTCGGCGGTACCCAGGCCCTCAACGAGGTGAGCATGGCCGTGGGCCGCGGCGAGGTCGTCGCTCTTCTTGGCGAGAACGGCGCGGGCAAGTCGACCCTGATCAAAATCCTGGCGGGCGTGTACTCCGCCGACAGCGGAACCATCTCCTATGCAGGCCAGGATATGACGTCCTCGGTCAGGCGCCTGCCCCTATCGTTCATCCATCAGGATCTCGGACTGATCGACTGGATGACGGTTGCCGAAAACATCTGCCTGACCCTCGGCTATCCCCGCCGTTTCGGCGTCATCGACTGGACCAAGGCGCGCAAGCGGGCCGAGCTTGCCCTTGCAAGACTCGGCGCCGACATCGATCCGGACCTCCGTATCCAAAGCCTGACACGAACGGAGAAATCGCTGGTCGCGATCGCCCGTGCGCTCGCGACTGACGCGGAAATCCTGGTGCTTGATGAGCCGACCGCAAGTCTTCCTGCGGACGAGGTATTGCGCCTGTTCACGGCACTCCGCCGCCTGCGCGATCACGGTGTAGGCATGATCTACGTCTCGCATCGGCTCGACGAGGTGTTCGAAGTCGCCGACCGGATGGTCGTATTGCGCGACGGCCGGATGGCCGGCGAGCGCATGATCACGCAGACATCGCCGGATGAAACCATCCTGCTCATTGTCGGACGCGAGCCATCTCAGGTCTTCCGACGGCCCGCCGAGCGCGAAGGCGCAGCTCGCCTCGGGCTCGACCATGCATCGATGACGTCCGTCGGGCCGATCGACTGCCGCATCCACGCCGGCGAAATCGTTGGTCTCGTCGGCTTGCGTGGCGCAGGCCAGGAGGCCCTCGGCCGCGCGCTGTTCGGCATGGAAGCGGTTACCAGCGGACGAATCCTGATCGACGGCGTGCCCGTCGAGATCACTTCTCCGCGGAGTGCGATGGATCTGGGAATCAGCCTCGTCTGCGCGGACCGCGTCGGAGAATCCATCGTCCCGGGCCTGTCGGTGCGGGAGAACTTCTTCCTCAATCCCCTCGCAGCAGGACACGCGGCTTCAACCTGGCTTGCGCCGGCGAAGGAGCGCGCAACGGCCAGGCGGCTCGGCGTGACTGTTGATCTTCGGCCCAATGATCCGAACCTGGCGATCGAGCTATTGTCCGGCGGAAACCAGCAGAAGGTTGCGATCGGGCGCTGGCTCAATCTGAAATCCAAGGTCTATGTCTTCGAGGACCCGACGGCCGGCGTGGACGTCGGCTCGAAAGCAGAGATTTACAAGCTGTTCGATGTGGCGCTTTCCGAAGGCGCCGCCATTCTGATCGTGTCGACCGACTTCGAGGAGATCGCGAAGGTCTGCCATCGCGCGCTGGTGTTCAGCCGCGGCCACGTCGTTCGCGAGCTTCATTCCGACGATCTGTCCATCAGCAATCTGTTGTCCGCCGCTTCCGCCAGCGTCGCGGGCAGCTCCGTCGCAGCGTAAGGGGCGGCACACTGACCGAGGCCTAAGATGCAATCCATCAAGTCGAATGCCCTGGAGCCTACGCGACCCGAACTCGCAGCGCTGACCAACGGGCAGGCGATCTTGCGATTGCTCCCGGTGTACGGCTTGCCGTTGCTGACGTTGCTCCTGATCATCTTCTTCTCGATCGCTCTGCCGGATACTTTTCCGACCTGGCTCAACGCACGCTCGATCCTTGCGGACAAATCCATCGTCGCGCTGCTGGCGCTCGCTGCGACCCTGCCGATGATGGCCGGCCGCATCGATCTCACGGTCGGCTTCGGCATCGTGATGTGGCACATCCTGGCGATCAGCTTCCAAGTGAAATACGGCATCTCGTGGCCGATCGCGATCCTGCTGGTCGTGGCTTGCGCGGGCTTCGTCGGTCTCGTCAATGGCGTGCTGGTCGAAGTCGCCCAGGTCGATGCCTTCGTCGCGACGCTGGGCACCGGCACGATCCTCTATGCGCTTGCGCTCTGGCACACCGAAGGCCGCCAGATCATCGGCAATCTGCCGCCCGATTTCGTGGCGATTAATTGGGCGTCGGTATTCGGCATACCGATCCCCGCCTTCTACGTGATCGGGCTTGCAATTGTCTTGTGGATCGTCAGCGAGCGCCTGCCGATCGGCCGTTTCATCTACGCGATTGGTGCCAACGAGAAGGCAGCAGCGCTCAACGGCATTCCGGTACGGGCCTATGTGATCGGCGTGTTCGTGGCTTCCGGCGTCATCACCGGGCTCGCAGGTTGCGTGCTCGGGGCAAAGCTGCGCATCGGCCAGGCGAATGTGGGGCTCGATTTCCTTCTCCCTGCCCTCGTCGGCGCCTTCCTGGGATCGACGACAATCAAGCCCGGCCGCGTCAATGTTTGGGGGAGTGTGTTCGGCATCCTCATTCTCGCCGTCGGCATTTCCGGCATCCAGTTATTCGGCGGCGCTTTCTTCATCGAGCCCCTTTTCAACGGCACGACGCTGGTCGTCGCGATCGCGCTTGCAGCGTTCGCGCAGCGCCGTCGCGCGGTCGCCAAGCCGCCGCCACGCGATCCAAAGGCAATGCCGACCCAATCAAAATCCGCAGAGACGGCCAGGGCCACCTGACGCCGCTGCGTACGCCGCCGGCAAAGCCGGCCTGGCGGCCGCTTCTGGCTGCCAGTTCAATCCGGGGAGAGAAGCAATGATAGCGAGCAAAGTCGTACTGAAAGGGCTTTTGACGTCGGCGAGCGTGCTACTGCTCGGCACGGCCTGGGCGCGCGCCGATGACGACGCGGCCTATATCGAAAAGGCAAAGACCTTTCTTCAAGACGTGGCAGCACCCGTGACCAAATGGGACGGGCCGACCATGGGTCCGAAAGCACAGGGCAAGAAGCTGATCGTCATCGTCTCGACCGATCAGCGCAATGGCGGTGCGCAAGGCGCGGGCGACGGCGCGGCGGAGGCTGCAAAAGCGTTGGGATGGGACGTGCGCCAGCTCGACGGTCAGGGCACCGTGCCCGGACACGCAACCGCGCTGACGCAGGCGATCGCGATGAGGCCCAACGGCATCCTCAACGTCGGCATCGATAGCAAGGAGCAGCAACCTCTGCTCGAGCAGGCTGCTGCCGCCGGTATCAAGATCATCGGCTGGCATGCCGGCCCGACGCCGGGACCGGTCGAGGGTATTCCCGCCGTCTTCACCAACGTGACGACTGATCCGACCGAGGTCGCGAAATCCGCAGGGCTCCAGGCTGTCGTGAAGTCAGATGGCCACGCCGGCGTCATCCTGTTCACGGACTCGATCTATGCCATCGCAACCGCCAAGACCAACGCGGAGCGGGCTGCCGTGGAAGGCTGCAAGGGCTGCAAGGTGCTTGAAGTCGTCGATACGCCGATTGCCGATCTCTCCAACCGGATGGGCCAGCTCACAACGTCGCTGCTTTCCAAATACGGCAAGCAGTGGACCTACTCGATCGCAGTCAACGACCTCTATTACGACTTCTCGGCGCCAGCACTGCGAGCGGCGGGCGTGGATCCTGCCGAAGGATTCCCGCAGCAGATATCAGCGGGAGACGGTTCAGTTCCTGCGTTCAAGCGCATCCGGGAAAAACAATATCAGAACGCAACCGTGGCCGAGCCATTGAATCTTCAGGGCTGGATCATGGTCGATGAGATCAACCGCGCCTTCGCCGGCGAGAAGCCGAGCGGATTCGTTCCCCACGTCCATCTCTTCACCGCCGACAATGTCGAGAAGGACGGCGGCAAGGACAACAAGTTCGATCCCGGCAACGGCTATCGCGACGAATACAAGAAGATCTGGGGCGTGAAGTAGCAGCACCGGAAGCGAGCAACCACAGAGGCGGTCGCACTCGTCGCTGCGGCCGCCTCCCTCCCGAACCCTCGGACGACTTTCCTCCCCTATTGGAATTTGCAGAGGCAGCCGATGAGCAACGATCTTCCCAAACCCGACTACGCCACCGCCAACCTGAAGCTTGTCGGCTACAGCGACCAGGGCGGACGCTGCGACGGCGTGCAGATCATGGTCCACAAGGGCTTTGCCTATGTCGGCCACATCTTCTCCAAGGGCTTTTCCGTCATCGACGTGCGCGATCCCAAGAGCCCAAAGACCGTCAAATACGTCGCCGCTCCGCACAACACCTGGACGCTGCATCTCCAGGCCGCCGAGGACAAGCTCCTCGTGATCCACAACAAGGACATGTTCGCGCAAGCCGAGCTTGCCGACGAAAAGAACTACTACAAGGGCTCCGTCGACCATCACGCCGACGAGAAGCAGGACGAGCGCGACTGGTCGGCCGGCATGGCCGTCTACGATCTCTCCGCGCCTGGCGATCCCAAGCAGATCGGTTTCATGCCGGTCGACGGCACCGGCCTGCATCGCATCTATTGGACCGGCGGCCGGTGGGCCTATGCCTCCGCGCTGCTGGATGGCTTCACCGATTACATCATGATCGTGATCGATCTGGCCGATCCGACGAAACCGCAACTTGTCGGAAAATACTGGTTGCCGGGGATGAACAAGGCTGCCGGCGAGGTGCCGAACTGGCCGACCAAGAACGGCCGTTTCGGCCTGCACCATCCGATCGTCCGTGATGATGTCGCCTATTGCAGCTGGCGCGACGCCTGCCTCGCCGTCGTGGACGTCAAGGACAAGTCCAATCCGAAACTCATCACCCACAAGGTATGGGCCCCACCGTTCGGCGGCGGAACGCACAATGCGCTTCCCCTGCCCAACCGTAACCTGCTCGTCGTCGTCGACGAGACGGTGCTCGACAATCAGGAAGACGGCTTCAAGCCGATCTGGATCTTCGACAACCAGGTGAAGTCCAATCCGATCAGCATCTCGACATTCCCGGCGCCGTCGAACAAGGACTATCTGAAGGTCGGCGGCCATTTCGGCCCGCACAACGTGCACGAAAACCGGCCCGACGCATTCTACAGCGAGGAGGTCATCTTCGCGACCTATCAGAATGCGGGCCTGCGCGTGTACGACATCAAGGATCAGTTTCGCCCGAAGGAGATCGGCGCGTTCGTTCCGCCGCCGCCTGCGAAGTGGATGGACCCACGGCCTAACCGTCCCGTCGTGCTGCACTCGGCCGACGTCTTCGTCGACAAGAACGCGCTCTGTTACGTCACCGATTTCAGTGCCGGCCTCTATGTCGTGGAATACAAGGGCTAGCCGTGTGAACCCGATGGGGAGAGGTGAACCGAAATCCTCGGTTCATGCCGCGATGCTGATTGATCAGCGAGGCGCCTTCGGCGTCTTGAGACTGGCGCGCTTCTCCGGCGGCGTGGCGAGCACGCCGTTCAGCGCCTCCGTCGCCTCGAGCACGCCCTTGTAGGCGTCGGTCGCAAAGCGCAGCAACAGCTTCAGCTCCTCGTCGGAATAGCGGCTCCAGACCTTGTGCATCGCCTGCTGCATTGGCACGTAGAGCTTACCGATCTCGGCCGTGGCCTCCGGCACGATGGTGATGAACACCTTGCGACGGTCGTCCTCGTCGCGCTCGCGGCGCACATAGCCCGCCTTCTCCAGCCGGTCGACGACGCCGGTGATGGCCCCCGTCGTCAGCCCTGTGACCTCGGCAAGCCGCCCCGCGGTCGCGCGTCCCTCCAGTTGCAGAAAGTCCATGCATTCGAGGTCGGAGCCGGAAATTCCAGCAACGTTCGCAACGGCCTGGCCGTACAGCACGCCCTGCGCCGAGGAGCGGCGCATCGCCTCCTCGAGTTCCTGCACCAAACCCGCGCGCGCTTTCCCTCTTGACAAGGCCAGCCTCATATCTTAGCAGATATATATCTTAGCCACTAAGATAATCAGTGGCCGTGATTTTTACTAGCACCGCAGCAGTCCCAGGAGCAAGCCATGTCGTCACGCCCCCGCAAGGCCCTCATCATCGGCGCCGGCATCGCCGGGCCCGTCGCCGGAATCCTGCTCCGCCGCGCCGGCATCGAGGCGCAGATCTTCGAGGCCTGGCCCTATTCCAAGGGGATCGGCGGCGGCTTGCAGCTCGCGCCGAACGGCATGCAGGTGATGGACGAGATCGGGCTCGCGCGCGAAGTGACCAGCCGCGGCTCGATCGCTGAAGCCTTCGACTTCTATTCGCAAAGCGGCCAGAAGCTCGGCTCGATCAACCGCGACATGGAGCGGCGCTTCGGCCAGCCCGCGGTGAATATCTGTCGCGCCACGCTGAACGAGATCCTGATCGACAAGGCCTGGTGCTCCTGCGTCTCGCTCTATTTCGAGAAGCGCCTGATCAAGATCGAGGACCGCGGCGACCAGCCGATCATCGCCTATTTCGCCGACGGCACCACCGCGGAAGGCGACTTCCTGATCGGCGCCGACGGCGTGCATTCGGTGGCGCGCCGCCAGGTCGTGCCGGACGGGCCAAAACCCTTCAACACCGGCCTGATCGGCTTTGGCGGCTTCGTGCCGCGCGCCGTGCTCGCGGGCCATCCGATCGGCCAATGCGTCGAGACCACGTTCGGCCAGAGCGGCTTCTTCGGCTACGGCTTTTGTAGCCCGGATCCAAATGACGGCGTGATGTGGTGGAGCACGCAGCCCGCCCACGGCATGGATGCGGCGATGTTCCGAGCGCAGGATCAGGCGACGCTCAAGCAGCACTTACGCGACTTCCACCGCGGCTGGCACGATCCGATCCCCGCGATCATCGAGGCAGCTGAAAACATCGTGGTCACCGATACGCTTGACGTCGCGACGCTTCCGACCTGGTCGCGCAAGCGCTCGCTGCTGATCGGCGACGCGGCGCACGCGACGAGCCCGCATGCCGGCCAGGGCGCCTCGCTCGCGCTGGAAGACGCGCTTCGCCTCGGCCGCCTGATGGCGGAGGGCCAGGAGTTCAGCGCTACCTTCCAGAATTTCGAAGCCGAGCGTCGCCCTCGCGCGGAAAAGATCGTTGCGATCGCCCGCCGCAACGGCAACAGCAAGCGCGAATTCTCAGCCACCGGCGCCTTCATCCGCGATCAGATGCTGAAATGGCTCTTGCCGCTGAGCTCGAAGGGGATGGATTTCATGTATGCATACGATGCGCGGGCGGCGTAGCGAGCGCTGCCGATGCGCACGCCGTCGTAGGGTGAGCAAAGGCGCAAAGCGCCGTGCCCACCACTTGAACTCGCCGCGCCGGAAGTGGTGGGCACGCTTCGCTTTGCCCACCCTACAATATGCGGCTACTTCTCCACCCTGAACGTCAGACCCGCGTGCTCTTCAAGCCGCTTGATCAGCTTGTGCTGCATCGCTGCGCCCGGCGTCCAGAAACCAGCCGGCACATCCGGCGTGTCACGCAGCATGCAGACCGCGCATTCGGAGATCATCTTCGAGGTCGAGCCGTAACCGGGATCGCGGTCGCCGGTGACGCCGGCGCGGACCTGGCGGCCGTCGGGCGCGATCGCAACATAAAGCAGATTGAAGAGACCGTTCTCCCGCTCCTCCTTCGACGGCCCCTCGCCCGGCTTCGGCGCATTCGGGCCGGTCTTCTCGGCATTGGCAGCCATCACACGCTTCGCATTGGCCTCGCCTTTCTCGCCGGGACCGGTCAGCACCATCTCGTCGTAGACGAACTCGCGGCCGTAGGGGAAGCCCATCAGCATGTTGGAGCGATGGACATTACGCGTGTTGATCAGCGCCATCATGAACGGCGCGGTCCAGGATTGCAGGTCCTCCTCATAGGCCGCCCTGTTGCCCTTCGGCTGCTTCGGTCCGGTGAAGCCGGGCGTCAGCGCGAAGTGATCGTTGAGAATGGCGACAAGGCTGAGGTCCTTGGCGACCGCATCGAAGGTCGCCTTCGCACTTGCCGCGGTGCCGCCCGATAGCGTGCCACGCATATCGCGCACACGCCCCTTCACGCGCGCAGCCGGCGCACCGAGCACACGCTTGGCCTCTTCCTGCACGAAGAACGTACCGAGCTCGAACGGGACGGAATCATAGCCGCACGAGAACACGATGCGCGCGCCGCTCGTCTTGGCTGCCGCCTCATACTTGTCGATCATCTGCCGCATCCAGACCGGCTCGCCGCAGAGATCGAAATAGTCCGTGCCCGCCGCCACGCAAGCGGCGAGCAGCTCTTCACCGTAGAACTGATACGGACCAACGGTCGTGATCACCGACTTCGCCTGCGCGACCATCGCCTTCAGCGACGCCGGATCAGCCGCATCCGCTACGATCAGCGGCGTGTCACTGGGCGCGCCGATTGCCTCGCGCACGGATTTCAGCTTGTCGAGGCTGCGGCCGGCCATCGCCCATTTCAGCGCCTTGTCGTCCTTGTATTGCGCGGCCAGATATTCGGCGACGAGCTGGCCGGTGAACCCGGTCGCGCCATAGACGACGATGTCGAATTTCGCAGAGCTCATGATCGGCGGCCTTTACTTCTTTCCGTAACTCACGCCCATGCCGGCACGGACGTCGCTTTGAATTCCATAGGGCGGGATCGGATAGCGCAGGCCGTTTTTCGCCAGCGCCTTCATGCCCGTGATCGCCTTGGCAAGATGTGCTGGGCTCATCGCCATCAGCATCTCGTCGTCCGGCACGCCGCCATAGCGCCGTTCGGCATAGCATGGCAAGGACAGGCTGGGCTCGCCGGTTTTTAGCGCCCGCCCCCAGGAGTCCGCGCAGGCAGTCTCGCCGACCACGCCCCATTCGAACTTCCTGTAGCCGGTATATTGCAGCCCGTTGATCAGGATGATCATCTGCCCCGGCGTCGCATAGACTAGACAAATGTCGGGCGGATCGAGCCGGCCGCTCGCCAGCGGGCTCACCGCGAGCGCCCGGTATTGTCCGAACGGTACCACGTCGAGCGCCTCCTGGCGCTTGCGCGCGTCCTCGGCCGTGCCATGCCACACGCCAACGTAATTCTCGCCCGCAAGCCATTGCTCGTCCTGTGGCGAGAGGCCAATCACGGCGCGACACTGCGCGCCAACGAGATCATCCGCGGTGATGCCGACGGTCCAGCCGAGACGTGAAGCCATGCTCACGATCTGGTCGGTGGTGTGAACCGCATTCGGCCGGCGGATCTTCGGGATCGCCTCCATGTCCTCGGCGCGTGCAAACAGCTTCATGCCGATCACCGTCGTCTTCAGTCGGAGCAGCGTGTTGAGGTCGGCCACGATGCCGGCGAGATCGATCGGTTCGGCGTTCGCTGGCTGCATGGCGTCCTCCCGGCGGCGCGATGATTTTCGTATCCCCGTTTCTAGTCCCTGGCTGGCCCCGGAAGCAACTCGCCGGTTCGGCCCATCAGGCGGTAGGCCACGAGCCCGATCCACTCGCGCACCGCGATATCGGTTTGTAGAAGCCCGTCGCGGCCCATATCGTTGAAGGTGAGGAGATCCTCGCGCCCACCCATTCGCCAATCTACGGGATAGGCCTCGACGTCGAAACCGGCCTTGCGGAAGATCCCGACCGAGCGCGGCATGTGGAATGCCGAGGTCACCAGCAGCCAGCGCTCGCCGAGTTTCGGCGAGACCAATTGCTTTGTGAACGTCGCGTTCTCGTAGGTATTGCGCGAGTTGCGCTCCACGATCAGGCGTTCCTTAGGGATGCCTACACTCTCTAGGATCGGCGCCGAGTAGTCGGCCTCCCTCGCCTCGTTCGAGATCAGGTTGGCACTGCCTCCGGTGAAGACGATGCGCGCATTCGGATAGCGTCGTGCGAGCGCAGCGGGCGCCAACATGCGATCGGCGGCACGGGCGACGACTGGCGTTTGATGCGCCGCCGACAAGTCGGTGTCGACGGAGCCGCCGAGCACGATGATGCCGTCGGGCGCGCCGCGCGAGGCATCCCACGGCGGAAAGCGCGACTCCAGGGGATAGAGCAGGAGTTTGCCGAGCGGCGAGAATGCGGTGAGCGCCAGCAGGACCAGCACGGCCACCGCAAGCCTGCGGCCTGTTCGCGCGAAGCGCGTCGCCATCAGGACGAGCGAGAGGATGCCGAGTTCGACCAGGAAGTTGATCGGTAAGAGCGCGACGCCGAGCGTCTTGGACAGGACGAAAAACAGGGGAGCCTCGCTTTGGGATCATCGAGCCTATCGATGGGCGGACCTTGACGGGCCGATCCTTCTTCAGAAATGTTCTTGAAAGAGGACCGATTGCCGGGTCAAGCCCGGTCATGACGAGTCCCAACGAAAACAACCGGACACGCCCTATGACCCACCATCACCTGCAGTCCAGCCCCGAAACCTGCCATTGGGGCTTCTTCGAGGCGAAGCTGAAGCCGGTCCTCACGATCGAGAGCGGCGACGAGGTGACGGTCGACACCATCAGCGGCGGGCCGGACGTGCTGCCCGACCGTAACCAGTTTCATATTCCACCGGAGCTGTTCGAGGTTCATGCGAAGAGCGAGCGCATGCTGCCCGGCCACATTCTCACCGGCCCGATCGCGGTGAATGGTGCCGAGCCCGGCGACGTGCTCGAGGTCCATATTCTCGACGTCACGCCGCGGCAGGATTGGGGCTACAATCTGATCAGGCCGCTCTCGGGCACCCTGCCCGACGATTTCCACGAGACGCGCATTCTCAACATCCCGCTTGATCTGACGCGGATGGTCGGCCGCATGCCCTGGGGCCTCGACCTGCCGCTCAAACCGTTCTTCGGCGTGATGGGCGTCGCGCCGCCGCCCGCCTGGGGCCGCATCTCCTCCCTGGTTCCGCGCGCGATAGGCGGCAATCTCGACAACAAGGAGCTTGGTGCGGGCGCCACGCTCTATCTGCCGGTGTTCGTGCCGGGCGCACTGTTCTCCTGCGGCGACGGCCATGGCGTGCAGGGCGACGGCGAGGTCTGCGTCACTGCGATCGAGACCGCGCTGCAAGGCCGCTTCCGCCTCACGCTGCGCAAGGACATGAAGCTCGCCTACCCACGCGCAGAGACGGTCTCGCACTACATGACCATGGCGATGGACCCGGACCTCGACCAATGCGTGGTGCGCGCGCTGCGCGACATGATCGCGCTCCTGGGCGAGAAACGAAACCTGTCGCGCGAGGACGCCTATACGCTGTGCAGCCTTGCCGCGGATCTGCGGGTGACGCAGACCGTCAACGGCTCAAAAGGCATCCATTGCATGATCGAGAAATCGCTCGTGCACGGCTAGCTCGCCCCGCCGCCCCTCCCCCACAATCCAACACCCGCCGCCGGTGAAAATCGCGCGGCGCGCCGGCACGCGGAATTTCTCCAGCGATTCCAATGGTCTCGGACACCGGTTCGATCCGGATTTGACTCCTCCCCGTTTCTAAATAGAGTCTTAAACGTTACTTTTCTGTACCCGCGTAAGAGGCTAGCGTTTGTGTCATGGCCACCGAAAAAGCCGAGACTGACCGCATTCCCGTAACCTTGGCGCTCTCGACCATCACGTATCTCGAAAAACTGGTGAGACAGGGCACCCACGGCACCAGCGTTCCCGGCGTCGCACGGACCTTGATCGAAGAAGGCATCCGTCTCGCCATCAAAGACGGACTCTTGTCGATTCGCGACAATGGCAGGACGTGAGGCTCAAGGAGCGCGCAACGCGGACGGTTTTGGACGGGGTGGTCGATTTGCAACCTGGGACCGTCACAACATGCCTGCTGTTTCACCGACCTCGCCAACGTCCGCTGCAACCTGGACCGTTGAGCGCATCGAACTTCTGAAAAGCCATTTTCACGCCGGCCTATCCTGCCGCGAGATCGCCGCTGATATCGGCGTCAGCCGCAACGCCGTTATCGGCAAGCTCAGCCGCCTCAACCTGACGCGCGGTCCGAGGCGGGAGGAGCGGAGCGCGGAGAAGAGTACCGCGCGGGCCCTGCGGACCCTCCGCAGGCTGCAATATGAAATGCTCGCCACGATCCATGACGAGGCCGAAACGCCGCTAGCGCTCGCGCCGATCGATGAGACCAACCGCTGCTCGCTGCTCGAATTGACCCAGAACCGCTGCCGCTGGCCGATCTCGACACCCGGCGCGGATGACTTCTGCTTCTGCGGCAACGCCTCGCCCGACGGCCAGTCATATTGCACGGGCCACGCGCGCCTCGCCTACCGGCCAAACTCGCGCGGGCGCCTCGTGCGTAGCTGACTGCTGCTCGCAGCCACCACAAAGTAAAAACCTCCGGCAGGGCACTGCCGGAGGTTTTGGAGGCCTAGCATGAAGCCAGGAGCCGTCAGTTCAACTTGTCGGCTGGAGGAATATAGCTGAGTAAATCAGCTAAGTAAATAAATTTGAGAGCGAACGAATTGCATGGCACGCCTTCGTTTCACGTAAGGCCTGCTCTGCCAGAGCCGGCCGGCGATAAAGCAGCCAACAAAATCTGCGAAGAAAAACGGCCAAGAAAAACGGCCAAGAAAAAACCCCGGCGGTTGCCCGCCGGGGTTCTCTGATCGGTCGAGAGATCGATCTTAGAAGTTGCGCTGGGCGCGCAGGAGCATGCTGACCGAGTTCTGGTCCTTCAGCTCATACACGGCTGCCGGCTTGGCAGCGGAAGTGATGCCCGGGCTGTTGATCGCGCCGGTATACTTCTGGTCCAGATGCGTCCAGTTCACGTCCGCGGTGAACGCCAGGTTCTTGACCGGGGTCCACACGGTGTTGACACCGATGACCGCGAAGTTGAAGTCCGGATTACAGGTCGAACCGGCCACGGCGATCGCAGCGAAGTTGGTGCAGATCAGGGCCTTGCCCGTAGTGCCGTACTTCAGCTGAGCATAGCCACCGTAGATGGCGCTCGCCCAGTTCGGGCTCCAGTTGTGGGTGTAGCCACCGCGGAAGCCCCAGGTCTTGACGGTATCGATGCCGGTGCCGGTGCCGAAGACGCCGTCAGCAATGCCAGCGAAACCAGTGCTCTGGTAGGCGCCGGCCAGGCCGGTGCCGCTGAAGATGAAGAAGCTCTGCGGGAACAGGCTCTGGAAGTTGTAGCGGCTCGCACCATCCGTGTAGACGGCCTGCAGGTTGATGTTGTCGCCAGGTCCCGTCGGGATGTTCTTGATCGACAACGAACCCTGAACCGCCCAGCCCCACTTGTCAGCCGGGTGACCGGAGACTTCCGTGGTGCCGTAGTAAGCGGAATGGATGTCATGCGCGGCAACCGAGATCTGGGCCAGACCCCAGGCCTGGTCGACGCGAACAGCACCGACGATGTCGGGAGAACGCGTGCCACCCCAATCGTTGGCACCGTAGACGCCCGTCACGAACTGAGCGGCCGTACCCGAGGACACGTTCCAGAGGTTCGACTGGCCGTTTGTCGCCGTCGTCATATCCTGCAAGGCCACCGAACCGGTGATGCCCTGGCCGAAGTCAGCCGTATAGGCAACCTGGTTGATGCCGTTGACGTTGTTCGAACCGCCCGGAATGGTGTCGGGACCGCCGGCCGGATAGCTCTGCCACGGAGCGTCGAAGATCGAGACCGTGCGGCCGAAGGTGAAGCCGGCGAACTGGATGAACGCATGGTAAAGGCCAAGCTGGGCGCTACCGTCCGAGGCCCCTTGCGCCGACGGGTTGCTGCCGGTCAAGGTGTTGCTCGTCCAGGTGAACACCATGTCCGCGTAGGTGCGCACAACGCCGTACTCGGTCGCCGTGCGGGTGTCGACGGTGAAGTCCATACGAGCGCGGCTGTACCAGTAGTTGGTCAGACGGTTGTTCGAACCCTGGTTCGCGCCCTGCTGGAAGGAATAGTCGCCCGCGCCAACCGTCGCGTCGGCACGCAGGTAGCCGCCGAACTTGATGCAGGTGTCAGTGCCCGGCATGTAGTAGAATCCGGCACCGTACAGGGAGCAGATCTTCACGTATTCGACCGCCTTGGCCTTCACGGGGAGATCGGCTGCCTGTGCTCCGCCCACGGCGATCAGACCCGCCGCTGAGCCGAGCAAAAGGCTCTTCACCAATTTCATATTCAACCTCCAAGTTGCTCATTCATGGCGAGGCGGGCCATCAGCCCCCAGATCCCCGCCTTTTGAAAACCGCTCGGCCGCTTTTCGCCTTCGGAGGCGCGCGCCTTCGCGCGGGCAACCTGTGCGAACCACCTGCAACGGGACGGCCGAAGAATCCCCTTGAACCGTCGGGCGCGAATATGCATGCGTCACTTTGCTAATCAAAATAGTTTATTAGATCAGCTATATGATTGCGGCCGCGCTGTGACCCGGGCGCAACACCGACCGGCCGCAGCCAAGGCTGACCAGGTCATCTGTGTAATATGCGTGACATAATTACCTTGCTCTGGCACGTTGCCTCAGAGCAAACTTGCATCGACAATGGGTGCCGATAGCGTCGGTGACAAGGATCAAACGAGGAGGGAAGCCGTGTCCGCGACGAGGAAGGACGGAGCGCGTCATCGCTCCGTCGGACATCTGGACATCATCAAGTGCTTCACCTGGGAGATCTCCTCGATCAACAACTATCTCGAGGAGCTTCGACAGTTCTGGGCCCGCACGCTCGGCATCTCCGGGCCACAATGGATGATCCTGATGGCGATCTCCGACCTCGACAAGGACGACGGCGTTCCCGTCAACGTCGTGTCCAAGCTACTCCACGTCGATCCGTCCTTCATCACCACCCAGTCGAAGCTTTTGGAGAAGAAGGGCCTGCTGCGCCGCAAGCCCTCGCCGACCGACGCGCGAGTGGTCCGGCTGTCGCTCACCGACAAGACGCAGAAGCATCTCGCAAGCCTCACCGAGCAGTACAAGGCGATTCGGGAATATGTGTTCGAGGAGTTCGACCAGGACGAGTTGACCGCGTTCACCGAGAAGCTCGCCACCGTCAAGAACCGCCTCGAGAAGGCCTGCGTAAGGGTCGCGCTGGATTTCTGAGATTCTTTAAGCCGGCAACTGACCAAGCCGCGACGCCAGCCAGTCGAAGATGTACTCGTTGGCAAGGGTCGGGTTGTCGGCATGCGACTGCGCCGCGGCGGTCTCCTCGGCGGTGAACACCCGAAGCGTCACATCCGACCGCGTGGAGCGCACCTGCTGCACCATCTGCCGCGCGCGGTCCGGCTTCAGCCAGCCGTCGTCACCGAGCGTGATCAGCACCGGACAATCGATGTCGCGGGCGATCAGGGTGGCCTCGGGTCCGGGGACGAGGCTGGCATCGCGCAGCATGATGCGGTTGGCGAGAAAGGCGCGCTCGTGCAGATCCCACAGACCGCCGTCACACACCGCCGCCGCGAGCCGCGGCTCGTGCACGATCGCGCGGGCCACGAATGAGGAGCCCCAGCCGTCCGCGAGGATGGCGACGCGGCCGAAGTCGACGTCGGCACGCGACGACAGATAGTCCATGATCGCGGTGATCGAGGTCTCGAGATCGCGCCGGCGCAGGATCCTGTCGAGGTCATCGTCGCTGCGCTCGCCCAGAAGATCGATCGCCAGCATCGACAGGCCGCGCTCGCGCGCGAACGGCGCGAGCTTGATCAAGAACTCCTCCTTGCGATGCCCGGGCTCGCCAATGCAGACCACCGTCGCCCGCGGCCAGCCCGTCGGCTGCGCCGGCAGGAAGTAGCCCTGCAGCGAATGACCGTTCAGCCACGGCATCGTGACGACCTCGCCTGCGGGACTGCTCACCTTGAGGAAGCTGCGCGCGCAACCCTGCATCGCCAAAACCGCCTCAGTGCGCCGCGGGTCCGCAGGCTCGAGCGGAAGTGCTGCGGCATTGTAGTAGCTGATGGCGCGAAGCCAGTTGCGCTGGGCGGTGGCGATATGGCCGCCGGCGAACGCCGCGTCGCCGCGCTCGCGATTGGTCTGCGCAAGCGCCAGCCATTCGCGATGCCAGGAGAGCTCGTCGCCGCGCCTGATCCGTCGCGCGATCAGGAGGCACTCGGCGATCGTCGCCCCGCCCTCCTGGGCGGCCGCGAGCAATCGCATGAATTCGGCGGAGAGGTCTTCCCGCTCCGGCCAGAAAGCCCAATCGTCGGGAAGGCAGGCGGGGATCATGCGAAACGAAGCTTCATTTGCTATCTTCAACAATTGACCGAATAACTTATTTTGGTCCAGCTACCAAGGTACCGGCGGCCGAAACGAGCCCGCAACGGCCCGCCTGGCGATCAAGATCGCTTGAGTGACTTCGTGATATCGCGTGGGCGACATCCCGTTGCTTCGCGATCGCGACCGCCGCAGCAAAATTTCTGCGTCAACTCGCTGCGACGGCTGCTCTTTGGCCCGCAACCGAGTCGCAATGCTCCCGGAGACCGAGCGACCCGCAGCGAAGCGCAATCCGGGATCATCGCCTCAGCGCGCGCACAACTTCGGATGCGCTTCGCCTGACGAGGTTGTTGAAGCCTTCGCCCCACTCTCGCTGTCATCGCCCGCGAGAAGCGGGCGATCCAGTATTCCAGAGACAGTGACGTATATGGAGAGGCCGCGGCGTACTGGGTGCCCGCTTTCGCCTTTCGCGGGGCATGACGGCTACAACGTGGACACACGACACTCGTGCAAAAATGGCATGGCTTCGCAGGGACGACATCGAATTGGCAATACCGCCCCTCGCCTCACCCCAGCCGCCAACCGACCTCCCGGGCAAAGCCCTCGTAGAAGGCGCGCTCATAGGCCTCTTCGGGCGTGGCGCGCACGCGCTGATCGAGGCGCACGGCGTCCTCGCCGACCAGGATGCGCCACCGCTCGGCCTTGACGCCGTCGAGGATGATCTTCGCGGCCTGCGCGGCCGTGGTCGGTGCATCCTCGCGAAAGCTGCGAGCACGCTCGGCGAACGCCGCCTGGACGTCCTCGTCCGACATCTTGTCGGCATCCGGCACGCCGGCCGCGACCATGCGCTTTCGGGTCAGCGCGACCTCGTCGGCATTGAGGCGCTCTGAGCCGTCGCCGCTCTGCACCTTGCGCGAGTTGGAGACGATCGATGTGCCGATGTGACCGGGCATCACCACCGAGCATTTGACGTGCGGCGCGTGCAGGCGGAGATCGTTGATCAGCGCCTCCGTAAACCCCTTCACCGCGAATTTGGCCGAGCTGTAGGCGGTGTGCGCCTGCCCCATGCCGATCGAGGCCCAGAAGCCGTTGACGCTCGCGGTGTTGATGATGTGCGCCTCGTCGGCCGCAACCAGCATCGGCAGGAAGGTGCGCACGCCGAGATAGACGCCGCCCCAGCAGATGTTGAAGGTGCGCTCCCACTGCTCGCGCGTGTTGGTGAACAGGCTGCCACCGCCGCCGATGCCGGCATTGTTGAACAACAGATGGATCCTGTCGGTCTTCTGCTGCTCGGCAAGCTCGTCACGAAAGCGCTTGAGATGATCCTCGATCGCGACGTCGGCGACATGGGTTGTGACGCGCAGGCCCTGCGGCAGCTTCTCGACCTCGCACAGCCGCCTGGTCTCGGCCATCGCGGCTTCCGAGACATCGCACATCGCGACGTTGCAGCCCTCGGCGACGAGCTGGCGCGCGAGCTCGCGCCCCATCCCCGTTCCCCCGCCGGTGATGACGGCGATCTTTCCGGAAAAGTCCTTCATGGGCTCGGCCCCTCGCTATTGGTCTGGTTGTTGGTCTTGTTGGCCTTCGCGGGCAATGCATGGGCCGCTGCAAAGTGTAGCAGCGCCGCGCCTGCGGTAAAGCAGGCCGGCGCTGCGGCACGACGACGACAAAAGTCGGCGGACGAATTATTCCGCCGCATGGACATCGCATGGCGCATTGCAGGCGGGAAGATTGTCGGCGGTGATCGCATTCCACAGCGTGAGCAGCTTCTCCCGCAGTTCGAGCGCACGACCACGATTGCGGCCTTCACCGCGTTCAAACCTACCGGCTGCAACCACAGCGATGAAGCGGGCGAGCGGCGACGCCGCCTTTACGATGGTTCATAGCAGCCGGTTCCCCGTATTTGTCCGGCTTCGGATTGAGGGGATTTTTTTTACAATCCGAATCATCAAATGGGGCGAAAAGCTGAGGTGAGTCTTCAAGCCATCGTGTCGCGATCGACACAGGGCGTGGCACTCCACTTGCATCTCCTCATGGCGAGTAACAACCAAAGAGGTGAAATGCATGTTTATTACCGTCGTGGCCGTGCTCTGCCGGCTTGGCGCAGCAGCCTCAGGCGGTTGCGTCGAGGAAATCGTCACCGACAGCAACATGACGCCCGAAATCTCGCTCATGCAGTGTGCGGTCGGCGCGCAGGCCGAACTCGCAAAATGGATGGGTGAGCACCCGATTTATCACGTCAACTGGCGCATCGAACGCTACAAGTGTGTGCCAGGTCACTACGAGATCAAGGGCCACGCCTAAGGCCCTACCCCGAAAGGGGAGGAAACGCCCGGAGGACCGGTTTCTGCCGACCTCTTGCAAAACGTGCTGAAAACAGTCGGAGCGAGAGGATCTAAACCTCGGCCCCAGCCTTCCGAAGCGGAGGCAAGCATTTGATTTTTGTAGATTTTTTGAAAATTGAACTATCATCCGGCGATTGAGATCAGACACGTTCGTCCGCCCGAAAATGACCGCGATGCTGTGGCCAAGCTGCAACTTGCACTGTGTTCCGACAGGAAGCGTCGGATACCGAACCGTTTGTAGGCTCGCGTCGCGAATACGATACTTGCACCGAGGCTGAGATCAGCCGCTTGATATTGGACTCGGTGGCCGCCCGATATTTTGCGGGTGGACGTTTCCTTTTCTTTTCCTGACGCTGCGATTTGGGTTCTGCCATGAACCGCAATCAATACTTCGAAAGGCCACGCTGCACCCCGTGCGACCAGCCGCGCACATTCGTCCGAAGCGAACCGGCCGCCGGGCGGTACGAAATTCGATCGTATGAATGTCCGGCCTGCAAGAGCGTGCTGCGGATCGTCGAGCGCACCGAGCCGAGCATGTTTCCGCACTGATCAGGAACCTCGTCGGTGCAAGCGACTTGGTTAGACGCTTTCCGAATGGGCTTACCGATGGCGATCGAGGCTTTCAGATCCACAACGCCGCTGTTTCTTCCCGAGCGATTTTTCGTCGGACGGCTCGAAGGCTGGGCCGTATTGGAGAGCCTGGTTGGCGGATTACTGAAGCGCGCAACGATAGAAGGCCACGGCGAACTGGATGCGGACACTGATACTGTGGTGTTCATCGAGACCTATACGTTCGATGATGGACACACGGACACGCTGCATTGGACGATACGAAAAGGCGACGGAGGCAAGTACACCGGGTTGGAAAATCGCCTTGAAGGCGAGGCCATAGGCGAGCAAGCCGGCTGCGCATTCCATTGGAAGTACACCCGCGACACGCCGCAAGCCGGCGGCAAATCCTTCAAGCTGAATTTCGACGATTGGTTCTACGCGATCGACGAGCGAGCCTGCATCGTGCGAGGTAGCGCCGGGCGAGCCGGCATCCCGTTCGCGACGGGGCATGTCACCTATCGGAAGGTCTGACGGTTCGGGCGGCGACCAGCCTCGCGCAAAATGGCCCGAGCGCACGACGCAGACGCCGCACGATTGGCAGCCGGATTGCGATCGGGTGAGGAGCGGAGGCAGTGGTTTGGTTAGACGCGCGCCTTCGTGTCACGCCTCACGATTTTCACGAGGGTTTCATCAATTCGGCTTTGCCACCGTGGCCCTCCGCGCTTGAAGTGCTCAACGACTTCAGGACTCAATCGGAGAGAAACGGCTTTCTTTGTCGGCGCCTTGTTGGGGCCGCGCCCCTTGCGCATGCCCGGGAAAACTTCGTCGAACGGGCGGGCCTTTGCGAAGTCGTCCTTTGTCCATTCCGGATTGTCACTCACTGCGCGCATATCGCTCGCTGTGTAGCGCTTCTTTGACGTCTTTTTCTTAGCGGCGGTTTTCTTCATATGCCTTCCTCTCATCCTTGCTTGCAGGGCGCATGCTGATGATGCTGATGGCCTCCTTGCCGTAAACGGCAAAGACGACACAAATCACTCCGCGAATATTCACGCCGATTGCACGATAGCGCTTTCCTCGCGCCGGCAACACGAATGCCCGATCGAAGAATCTCTCATTGAGATCGGCGAAATTCATCCCGTGCTTGTCAAGATTCGCGAGGCGCTTCGGTTCGTCCCATATGATTTTCACCGGATTATTTTGTAGATACAAAATGGTTCTGGGTCAAGGTAGTGAGATGGTTCGGCTTCAGAAGCTATCCACGCCGCGTGCGCCAATGTCCTTATGCGCCGCGAACCAGATAGAAGCTCGACGCCGGAGCCTGTTCGGCTTGCCCGACGTGAGGACGACGACCATGGGTCAGATCGTGCGCGCCAGCGCCGGGTCCCGGGTCTTACAGGGGGCCCCGCGCCAGGATGGCGTCAGTCCGCCGATTTACCTCGACGTGTCAATGATTTCGCAAAATCCGCTGCGCCTGGCGCCACCCGTCGGCGGCTACTATGCATGGGGTTGTTTTCGCCGTTTTGCCGGGACGACCGCCAACGGGGCGATCCGCTGGCGCCGACCGCCCGAAACCTGATCTGACATTGTTGAGAATTTTGGTCGGAGCGAGAGGATTTGAACCTCCGACCCCTAGTCTCCCAGGCGCGGGCAGGTCGTTGTTTTTTCGGGATTATTCCTGGAAACGAACCGATTCTGGCCCCATTGAAAGGGCACCGCTTTTTGTTTTGGTTGTAAACCGCTTGTTCACAGTGCGTTCCTGTGCAGCCCCGCGTGGTATTGTCCTAGACAGCCTCCAAGGTCGTGCGTTACCCGCTGAGGGCCTCAGTTTCCGGTTGCGTAGTCCGGCTGGAATCTCCTAGGACCAAGTTCCTCGGAGACCTCTTCCCTCTCACCTCGAGCCCCGATGTGCTAAACTCTTCTCCCTCACGATCGGCGGCGTGAAATCCGTCAACCGTGGGTAAGGCAGCAGAGCAAATGCCGGCGATAGGCCGGGCGGCCCCAGGAATAACCGCTAGTAGCAGCGCAGGGTCGCTCCCTGTGCGGCGGGAATAATGGGGGTCAGCAAGCTCTGCTGCTGAATTTCACCCGCCCGGCACCAGCTGGGCTGTAGCAGGGGGCTTCCCTGCAATGGCACAGTTTCCAAGGCTCTACCACCTCACACGCCTGTGGTTTGAGCTCACGCGCCAGCTTTACAAGGTCGCGGTCCCCGACGGCCAGGCCCAGTTCGGCGCCAACGTCAGCGTCCTCCTGATCATCGGGGCTGTCTATCTCGGGACGGTCGAGGGCCGCCCGATGACGGCAAGCAAGATATCCGTCTTCGTCGGCATCCCGCGATCAACCGTAATCCGGCAGATCAACATCCTGTGCGACCACGGCGCAGTCGAGAGGAGCGGCAGCACCTACCGCACGCCAGCCAAGCGCCTGGCGCGCATGATGCGTAAGGACCAGGTGGCACTTGCCAAGCTCGTACGCACAATCAGCGAGAAGATATCGAGCTAATTTGAATCAATCGCAGGCTGTTAACCGTGCGCGGCTGAGAGTGTCCATTTTGGACACCAACACTCTTAGCAAGCGCCGCGTGTGCGTGCTTTGATCCTCTCTATAAAAGCGAAACCAAATAACAACGGGGAGGAAGATAGTAGGGATGGGAATTTTCTATGCCACACGACCAGCATCACGATCCACGCAGCGATCTCGAAACCGAAGCCCGGATCATCGCCGAAAACGACACTCACGCGGTCATTGCGGTGCGCGTGGAAAAAGCATTCCTGGCGCGCAATATCCGCTTCATGGCGGCGCTGGCAGATCTAGCGACGCCTGTGTCGCTCACCGCCATGCGGGATTACGCCATACCGAAGACCAAGAAACCATAGCGCCGAGAGCGCAACAAAAAGTCCGGCAATCGGGAGCATCCGATGCCGGGCAGACGTGACATGAAGAAGAACTTTTGGCTCCTCACAGTCCGAGAGCGGCGATGCCGGCGATCGCAAGACAGGCCAGCAGCGGCGCACCGAGTAGCAGCGCCATCACAAGGCCGCGCCAGCCAAAGCGCTCGACCGCGACCAGCACCAGCGCGATCGCAAGCACGAGGATGGCCGCGATCAGCATTCTCTTCAGCTCGCCTTGGAAGGCGGCTGCATCGATCAGCGTACCGGCGGCTTTCATCGCGGCCACCGGAAGGCGATCACGCCGCGCAGCGAGCGCACGCGTTCGCGAACGGCATGGCCATCATTGCCGCTCTTGATGATCCAGCCTTGCGGCGAGATGCCGGTGATGATGCCGACATGATGCGGCCAGACCACGAGCGTGCCGACGGACGGCCCTGCAGCGCGCGCGCCGTAGGCTGCCCACCAGCGCGCGAGATTGCCGCGAACATCGGTAACATTGAGATGCTGGCGCATCCACCAGCCGCACCAGGCGGCTGGCCGGCCGTCGGGAGGCGCGTGGTGACGATGGCGTGCATGGGCGGATGCGTTCGCGCAGGCAAGCGCGATCGCCGCCAGGATAACCAGGCGGATCATAGAAGACCTCGTATTTTTAAATTGCGATTGCCGGCTACTGCT
The DNA here is from genome assembly GCF_059803455.1 of Bradyrhizobium sp. UFLA05-108. Lineage (NCBI taxonomy): Bacteria > Pseudomonadati > Pseudomonadota > Alphaproteobacteria > Hyphomicrobiales > Nitrobacteraceae > Bradyrhizobium > Bradyrhizobium sp. UFLA05-108. Next base: position 52,529 of record NZ_JBANAZ010000009.1, read on the forward strand.
TCGCGTCGAGCCGATCGACGACCTTATCGAGCCGGCCAGTAATTTCAGTGCGGAGCTCGGAGAGGCCTCGCTCCATGCGCGCGATCACGATCTCAAAGCTGCCCTTGCGGACAAACTCGTCGCGCGCCCAGATCTCAACCTGATAGATCTTTTCCGAAAGCGAAGTAACGGTCCTGGTTGCCTCCGCTTGCGCGGTCGCGGCGCGCTGTGCTGTCTCGGCCTGGACGGTCGCAAATCTTTCGGCCATTGTAGCCATACGCTGCGCGCCCTCGAGCTGCAGCGCCGCGAACTTCTCAGCCGCCTCGGCCCGCATGGAAATCTCGTTGCGCGATAGCTTCCACACGATACCGACGGCGCTCGAGATGATGACAACCCCGAGCGACGTCGCCGAAACGACAAGCGTCCAATTCACCCCCTCCACGATTCCCGCTTCCCTTCACCGCTTGAGGATTCGCGCGACCTTTTCGGCAGAACGGCCGCCGAACCAGAGCGCCATGAGCCAGCCCGCCCATGTCGCGAGATCCCCGGCCAGTGGATCTGTCGATCCGAGGCCGAGCACCTTGTCCCAGACCACGCATTTCACGATGTAGAGCGCGAACGCCCAACAAGCGATCGCGCGCGGCGCCGCCGTCCACCATCGCCCCTCGTCGGCGATGTTCTGCTGTACAGCGAGCTCGCGCTCGCGCGTCTCGACCATGAGCTCGCGCTGCGCGAGATCGGCAGCGATCTTTTCCGCGGCATTGTCGGAGGCGAGCTTTGCCTTCCATCCGTCAATGAGTCCGGAAACGATCGGGCCGCCGATCAGATTTGCGAGGATCGACCAGGGGAACATCAGATGGCCGGCTTCTCGATCGCGACCACCTTCGGCACGCCATTATCGTCCTTCTGCAGGATGACTTGCGGTGCCCGGTCCGTGATCTTGCGCAGATAATCGAACAGCCACGCGATCAGCATCATGCCGAGCGGCAGCGACCAGGCCGGCAGCTTCGCCGTCAACGGCGTCCAATCCTGCCCGGTGACGAACGGAAGCGCCTGATCGTAAAGGCCAACCAGGACGCCCGCGATCGCGAGTAGCCGCGCGACGAGCTTGGTTCGGAAGCCCGTCAGCTTCGCTTGGACCTTATCCCATGCCGAGGCTTCGGCCTTGAACGCGGCCGATAGCAGCGGTTGCTGCTTCAGAATCGGCCGGACAATCCAAATGTAGAGCAGCAAAAACGCGAACACACCGATCAATACAAGCCAGAGCATGAGTCTCTCCTATGCCGCCTTTTTGAAGAAATGAGCGATCCAGGCGCCGACCGAGCCAGGCGCGGGGCTCGAAATCGACGGTTTTGCCGGAGCGCTATCGGGATGCGCGGGAATGACCGGCTGGGCGGTCTTGCGCACAAAGGGAACGACATTCGACGCCGCGGGCGCGCCGAATTGGACCGAGGCGTCGATCGACGCCATCGTCATCAACAGCCCGGCGCAGCCGAGCTGCTTGTCGACAGCATTCGGATCAAAGACGCCGTCGCGCACATACTTGCCGGACACATACTGATCGGTGCCCGACCAGATGTATGGCGACGCGCGGCCCTTTGAGGCGTAGCCCAGGCCGTTGTACTGCTCGAGCAGGGTCAGGATCCCACCGATCGACCAGTCCTTGTTGCGCGCCGCAAAGGGCGCGCAATTCACCAGCGCGTCGACTGCGGCGTCTTCCCAGGAGGCAAATGGGCCGCGGCCAGCCGGGACGTGGATCGATTTCCTCGCCCAGGGATCGCCCTGCGCGATCGAGCCGGCCCAGCTTTGTGAGCATTCGCGCTCATGAATGACCGCGATGACGAACCAGGGGACGCCGGTGCGCGCGGAGATGGCGAGGTAACGCCGCTTGGCCGCCGGCGCCACCAGGCGCTGCGCAACAGGTGAAAATTCGGCACCGCGCGTGAGCTTGGCATGCGCCCAGCGATCAGCGTTCGCTCCGCGGAGCGCGACAAGATCAACCATGATGAGCCTCTTTTGGATGTGCGAGAGATGTAAATGTCCGCCGGCTGTCCGGCGCTGATGCCGCAGCTAGCTAAGTAGCTGGCCGCATGGTGCTTTTTGGTCCCATCAGTGCATCGCCGAGCGATGCTAGGGGAGCCGCGCGGCCGAACGTTGCACTTGATCGGTTAGGTTGTGGTTAGTAAGACCCTGTTTCTGCCGTCAGCAACAATATTGAAAGATTTGGAATCCGATGTTTGAAAATTCCCCACACGAAACTCCAGCCTGCAATTTGTGCGGAGAAACACGCGCGCGCGTGGTCCGTGGCAAAAACTTCGTTGAGTGCGAATTCTGTCGACTGAGGTTTTACTCCCCTCGCCCAACCTGGCAGGCGCTCATTGATAAAATATGGAATCCTGGGAACACCGCTGGCCTCAGGAAAGAGGCCACCTCAATGTATGAGAAGGGTGTCATGTGGGGCGAGCCAGAGCACCCAGAGCGCCAAATCGAATACGTCAAGAGTTACTACAGAGGGATAATTCAGAAGGTTAGGCATCATCGCCCCGAGTTGAAGTCGATCTTTGAGATAGGCGGCTCCATCGGAAGATTTTTGGAGGTGGCCAGAGACGATTTCCACGTCGAAGTTTGTGATGGCTGCGAGATTAACGAGGAAGCCGTCAAGATCGCAAACGAGAAGCTCAACTTACCAGGCATGGTGACAGGTGATTTTTTGAGCCATCACCCCAGCAAACTATATGATTGCGTCGCCGCTCTCGATTACATCGAACACACTTACCACCCGAATGAGGATATCGCCAAAGCAAACTCGATACTGAAGCCGGGCGGTGTTCTAGTCATGAAGACATTCATCGAAGAACTCGATCACACCGGCTCCATGATCGATTATCCTTGGCACTCGCATCACTTCTTTGGCGATGTTCTGCATAGAATTGTAACGCAAAACGATTTTTCTGTGATCCACTGGGAGCCGGAGGGCAACCAAGCGCTCCTGATCGCCCGCAAGCAAGAGATACCAGCATACTATAAGCGGACGACTATCTCACGCGCCTTGCGTCAATGAAGCCAAAAGCCTTCACTGAAGTTCCTCCAGAGAACAGCGTGAACCCAACCAAATACACAGTCGTATTCGTGTTCACGCTGATCCTCTGACGGGCGATAGCTGCTCCACAATTGAATTGCGTGCTGGATGGCAATGGGCAATCGGTGCGACCGCCGGGCCCATTTCCAAGCGTACCAGATGCCGTACCGATCGACCCTGCAAGCAAAGTGACGGTCGGAGAACCGGCAAACGCCCAAGAGACGCTCCCGCTCACGTCCCAATCGCCTGGCGTCAATACAATGCTCGTGACATTGGCCGCCACGTTCGTTGTGAGGGCGACCGCCGCGCCGGACGCCACGCTCGATGACAAATACTCGCCGACGTAGCCGGCCGCCGCCGAATCGTTGGTCTGCGTCCCGTAATGGGCTGTCGCAAAAGGAATAGCTGGATTATTGGCTGCGAACGTACTGCCGGAGTCGCAATTGCTTATCCCAATGATGGGAGTGGTTACGTTGACAAAGCTGTTTCCATTCACACTCACGCCAACAGCGGACGAGTTAAACTGAATGCCAATACCGAGTGCGGAAAACAACACACCCTCAATGCTGACGCCAGAAACAAAGCTATGTCCGATTTGGAGTGCTGTCCCGGTCGTGTTCAGGCTTCCGAATGCTCCACCATGAATGGTTAGTCCGAAAACATCCCCCAGAGATATCCACGTGCCGTTTACACTTGTATCTGCGCAAACGCACCCAACGAGCGTCAAATTCTGCGTAATGACAGTTGTCACGTCCGTGACGGTAATTCCGCACGGCTTGTTGCTGTCTGATGTCTCGAAATTGCAGTGATAGAAACTCCACCCCGTAGTTATGTTGATAGCGGCCGCTTGAGCCAAGGCAATAGTTGTGCAGCTATAGCATCGGATGACATTGGTCTCAGCACCGGTGCCTACGTCGCTCGACTCGAGACCAATCCAGCCATATTGGCAGTGCGACAGGTGCACACTGTCAAAGACCATATCGACGTTGTTCTTTACATAGAACGCAGCACGCGCCGTATGGCTGGTTGACGAGACCTGATAGACCTGAAATCTGACAAACCCACTGCCGTTTCCGGTCGAGAATGACGACGATGCATCGACGATATATCCATCAAATGTAGCGCTCGAATAGACGATCTGTAGGTCAGATAACCAGACGCCGCGATGGTTGCGCATATCGATAGCGCGGCCACCACCAGCTCCCGCAGTACACTTCAACACCGTGCCAAACGAGCCGCTGTAAGTCAGATCGATGCCACCGGCCCCGACGATCCGGACGCTGGTCTTGCTGGAAAGATCCCATGTCGTGAAGCAGAACACGCCGGGTGGGAAGATGACCGTCTTCCCGCCGCTGCCGATCGCAGTCGATATCGCTGCAAGCGCAGAGTCGTTGTTCGTCGATCCGTCGCCGACGACGCCATACTGCGCGGCAAAGATCACCTCACCGCCGGGATTGGCGGGCATATAAGAAACCACCTGCCAGATGCCGTTGCCCTTGGAGCGCACGACGGCCGTGTCTCCTGCAGACAGCCGAATGTCAATGCTATTCGGGCAAAGCAGCTTCGACGAATTCGAGAGGATGGCCGCGCCGAGAAACGACAGCCAGATAATGGTTCCGCGCGGGAGTGACGTGAGCTTTGCGATCGCCTGACTTCCGCTCACCGTGTAGCTCGCGTGCATGCGATTGACAGGCAGGTTGCGGCCGGACGGAATGATGCCGCCATGACCGATCGCCGGCGCTGGAGCTACCACCGGATGGGAAGAACGCGTGTCCATGAAGATACCTATTCGTTAGAGATCGCCGCCCTTGACGAAGACCTTGAATGCCTCGGCGTTGTGCGTCGAGGCGCGCAGCTTCCAGGTGTTTGGCAGTACATAGCCGTCGAGGTCCCACTCATCGGACCACACTTCGGTGCCGGTGCCGGGCGTGATCGCGGCAACGAGCATTTCCTTGATCAGATAGGTGTTGGTGCCGTCATAGAGATAGAAGCGCAGCACGCCTGCGGTCGTGGAGCCCGTTGCCGCCGCGCGCAGCTTGTCCAGCCTCGTGCCATTCGTGCCAGCCGTAACGACATCGACGATGGTGCCGGTGCCGTCGCGGTTGGTGTTGGCGGCAGACAGCGCGGCCTGCCACGTCTTCGGCGTGGCGACCATGATGGGGGAAGATGAATAGGACATCGGTTCGGCTCCTTACGGATAGAAGGTGTTGAGCTGGATGTAGAGCAGCGCCGGGGCACCGGCCTGGATCGAGGCGACCTGCGCCTGCACATATGCCTCGCTAGCCTGGCGGCGACCGCCAGCTGTCGAGCCATCATGAACGATGAGGCTATTGGTGTCGGTATCCACTGTGACCTCGCCGACCGCGCCGGTGAATGCCGCGTGTTGGGCGGTTGTGCCGCGTCGATGTTGAACCTGAGTTGCCGTTGTCATGCTGCGATGCTCCCGTAATCGAATTGATCAACCACGCTTTGCGTGATGAGACCCCAATCACCGACTGCCGCGCTGCCCGCGATGTAGGTCGGGCCGGCCCAATCGGCCGACGTGTTAGAGGCCTTCACCCAGAGGCGAAATGGCGAGATGTCGGTCTGCAAGAATTTGAAGCCCTTGCCCTGACCGTCATAGGTCGATCGATCGGCGAAGCTGCCGGTCGCGTCCGGATCGAGCCCAAGGCCTTGCGGTCCCTGCGGTCCCGCTACCGTGCTCGCCGGGCCGGCCGGTCCGATGGGCCCCTGCGACCCCGTTGCGCCAGTCGGGCCCGATGAGCCTGTCCCACCTTGCTGACCTTGCTCGCCGGCAATTGTGATAATCCAGACATTGTCGGAGCCGACGCCTTGGAATAGGTCGACGTTTAACGTAAGGCCACCTGTCGAAGCGTTGTAGGAGGTGACTAGACCGGTCAGCACCCTGTCTCCGCCCGCATTCACTGCGCGGAGGCGCTGGCCGAGTGACCAGGCAATGTTCGCTTGTGTCGTAAAACTCTTTGCACCCGCGCCAACCGAAACAAGCGAATTACTGGTACCTGCGATCACCGGAACCGGGCCGGTTGCGCCTCTGATATTCGCTATTACCGACCATGAGCCAGCGGACTTGACGTAGACGTCATTGGTATCGGTGCGTAGATAGAAATCGCCGTTGGTGCCGAGACCGCTCGATGGCACCCCGCCGCCGGAATACCATGTTGCTCCGTTTGCGCCCGGGGCGGCGAGCAGTTGCCACACGGATGGGTTGGACTCGGGCGGAGTATTGGTGTTCGGTGCATTGGTGATGTAACCCGCACCAAGCCGCGTTACGGTATCGCCAGATGCGTAGCTGACAGCACTGCTCCATACCCCTCGATAAGTTGTGCCCACCGGCGTACCCTGAATCACCCATACGCCACCTGTTTTTAACCATAGCTTCCATTGACCGGTGTTGGTCTTCAGGGCGTACTGACCGTCATCGCCGATCGATGGATCGGGTAAATCGCCGTCAACCGCATAGATTGTACCCGTGCCATTGAGAACGCCAACGAGCTTATCGACGTCTTTAGCGCTGGTCTCACCGACGATGCGTTGTTGCGACACCTTATAAATGTTGTAGGCGGAGCCGCTCAACGTCGAACCCGGCCATGGGGTGATGATGAGATGCGTGTCGTCAGTTACATCAGTGATGAATGCGCAAAAATGTCCGCTCTGAAAGATATCGCCCGGCTTTACATTCCCGGTGGTCAACCACAATGGACCTGAGCCGGTGACCGTCGTGCCGTCGGAAGCGACCGAGACCGTCCCGGTCGAATAGCTCGAAAGTGCGGTCATCTCACAATAGCTCCTGCGCGAAATCCGTCGCCTGGCTCATAATGTTGTTCTGGTCCAGAACCGCCTGGACGTCAGAAGCCGTCCTGCATGCCCTCAAGGTGACGATGATCGCTCGCCGCGAATTCTCTCGCTCCATCAAGACGTCCGGCTTGGAAACGATCAGTTTGGCGAGCTCGATCGAGGTCAGACCCTCGATCGACGCCGCTTTGGCAAATTCGGCAGAGGGCGGCGCGCCGTTAATTACGGCCTGCGCCAAAGTCCGCTTGCGGTCATGCGCAAGGTCCTGGGGTGTCACCATGAAGGCGACATTGATGCGCCGCTCCGCCCTCTTCACGAGCTGCGCCATCGGATTGATCCTCAGCTTCATGCCGTGGCCTCGATGATGATCTCGAGATGCTGGTAGGGAAACTCGGGAATGATGACGACCCGATAGGAGCCGGCATGATCGGTCGCGAACTCGATCTTATCGTCGGTCACCTGCTCGTCGTGGACCAGGCTGTCGCCCAGAAAGATCATCACGCGGAAGCTCGCCGGCTGAATTTCAAGAGTAAGGGTATCGATGCCGTCTGCCTTGATCGGACGAATGTCGCCGCTGATCTCGATGCTCGGCCTGATCTCCAGCTTTCCCTCCTTGACATAGGAGGTGAAGATCACGAGCTGATCGCTCGGCCCCTCATGAAGGATGTGCTTGATGCCCATCCCCTTATAGCGATCGGATAGCGTACCGAGGCCACAGTCTGCATCCATCGTGACCTGGGTAATCTGACCGTTGTCGTCATAGGCGATAAGCATGACTATCCAGCTGGCTTTCGAAAGAGTGAGAAGTAGAAGTTGGCGTTGCCGCCGGCGCAACTAAAGGAGACCCCGGTCATGCCGACGTTGCAGTAGAACCAGAGATCCGCGCCGCCGCCGCGATACATCTTGGTCGTCATGAAAGGGCCCGTTTCGACGCCGGCCGCCGTTTGTCGGAAATAGCCCATGAACAAGGGGGTATCGGGCAGCGTCTCGCCGAAAGAGTAGGATGCAGTAGCCGTCCCCGAACCGGTCACGGAAACGACAACGTTGCTTCGATAGGGCACAAGGCCCGACCAGCGCGAATCGAAGATCGTGTCGTCAATGCCGGCGGTCGTGACATCGATGCCGGGCTTGGAGACCCGCATGGCGCTGTTGATGCCGCCCTGGATAAGAACGCGCTGAACCAATTAGCTTCCCACGCTCCTGTTGAAGACCATGTAGTCGACTGGAATCGCGAAGCTGGAGGCGTCGATGCTGAATAGGAACAACATCCTGTCGGAGAAAATCGTCGCTCTGCAAACTACCTCTATGCCGGCAGTCGTGCCGACCAGACCGAGATCGTGCGGGTATTGCGGCGCATAGGGACGCATCCAGACATAGGGGCGCTTATCAAATGTCGCGGGAAAAGGGACCGCCTGGGTCGGATTGACATTTGTGCAAACGACAGTGCCAGACAAGATGACCTGCTCATTCTTCAGATCAGGCTTGAGCAGGAAGTTGGCCCCGCTATTGCTGGCGGTCACAGCATCAACGCCCGGCTTCGAAAGCCAGACACCGTAGGATCCAAAGTTCGGGTGGAGCCCCGCAACAAATCTCCGGACCATCAGCGCACCTGCCAGGCGATATAGTAGAGGCCCGGATAGGTCGAGCTGAACATGCTGGACCGCGTGACAAAGGAATCATCCGCAATGCTGAAACCCGACGTCGTCGGCTTGATGAAGAACGAGGTGCGCTGGATCGTGATGGAGCCGTTGGAGTCGCGCATGCCAATGCTCATGTTGTAGATGATGCGCGGGCCGGAAGCATCGTTGACGAACGTATAGGCCATGATGTCGATCGCGGGCGGCTGCGCATAGGGTCCGCCGCTGAAGGTCACGGTGTTGCCGAAGGCGTAGTTTGGGATAACTCCGACCTCAAGGGGCCTACCCGTCAGAAGACGCGAGTCAAGCGCAAGATAGCGATAGTCGATCGCCGGCGGGCTGACCGCGTCATAACCGGGCTTGGACACCGTGACGCGATCAGGGCCGATATAAACGCGATTGGTCATTGTGAGATGATCAACGTTCCGGCGTTGAGATCGAACACGACCTTTCCGCTCAGACCTCTCAGTGTGCCAGTTGTCACCGTGCCAAGGCTGGTGATCGATCCGTCGATGATCATGTCGCCGCGCAACGCCACCTTTGCCGAACCGCCGACGCTGCCAACGGTAAAGATCGGCACCGGCGTGCCGCCGGTCACGCCTGGCGCGGCGATCTGAAACTTATCGACCGTCACCGTGAAGGCTGATACGCCTGCGCCACCATTGATCAACTCAAAGCCGGTCGCATAGCCATTAACATCGAGTGCCACGCTATAGGATGCCGCAACATAGCCATCCAGTGTGGCAATGGCGCTCGAATTGGTCGACACAGAGGAATCGAGCGATCCGAGATGAGCGTTGACCGTGGTCTGGTAGCTGGAGAAACTGCTGTCGAGCGTTGCGATCGCTGTCGCGTTCAGCGTGATATCGGCAGTATTTCCAGCGACCTCGGCATCAAGAGTCTCGATATCTGAAGCCATTGCGGCATCTGCCGCAGTGAGCACGCTCTGCACGCTTGATATCTCGGCAAAAGCAGCATCGGATCGTGACGAGAGCTGGGAGCGGATTTCCTTTTTGTCGAGCCAGGTGCGCGAGGCAACGCTCTTGATAACCGTCGCCATGTCCTGACGGATGCGTTCTAGTTCGTCATTAAATTGGCTTTGGATCTTCGTGATCTGGTCCCTGACGCCGGCTATTACCGAGTTCAGAGCGACAGTTCCCGGCGCGATTATGATCGTCGGCGCATCAACATCGGCTGTCGCGTACGGACCGCGCAGCCGGCCCACAGTGATAGCCTGCACGCGTACTTTGAGCGCGGCGAGCGTCACGACGACATCGAACTTATTATCCTGCCCCTCATAGACTTGTGCCCAGGATTGACCTCCGTCATATGAGGCGTCTGCGACATAATATTCGGCGCCCGGCGCAGGAAACCAACTCGCAGAGAGCTTGGGCTCCGCGATCCCTTGCGCAAACAGGGCAGTCAACCCGATAATCAGCGGCACCTTGGCATCAGACGGATATTGAGGCGTTGGTAGCACCGGCGGATCGCCGAGATCGGTCGCATGAACGCGCTCATCGTCGACGACAAGGCTGAGGGTGAAGGTCTCGCCGTTTGGCGCACCGCCCAATACCACGCATAGTTTCGATTCCGTCGTGCCAGTGCCGAATTCGAATGACGGATCTTCGCCGCCATCCTCGCGCGCCAGAACCGCGGACAAGGTGGTCGATTGTGCCGTCTCGGCGGTCGCGAGCGAGGTGGAATTGAGCACCGCCAGTGCGTCGCTAGCGCCACGTGTCACCTGCACTGGACCAAAGAAGGTTCCGTTCGGTTGCCGTAGCCGGATATAGAACGGCCCGGTATCCCAGGTCGGCGCCGGGTCGAGCGTCAGCGTGGTGCCAGAGGCGTCGACAACGGCACCACCATAACCATAAGCCTGCGGCAGCTCGGACTGCACGCGAACCGCGGAGCCGAAAGTAATCGCCCGGCCCTCATACTCGACGCCGATCTGGACATTCTCGCGCCGGTAGATGGATTGCAGGTAGTAGAACGCGCACTCGCGATAGGCCAGGTCGCGGTTGACGATGCCGTCGACTCGCTTCACCTCCGGGTTGGCGGCGGTGAATATATCGCTGTCCGGCGGATACTGCACCGATGCCGGCCGCCATGTGTTTTCGTCCAAGTACTCGACGAGGACGGCGTCCGGATCATCCTCTCCTAGCATGGTCCAGGAGACCTGCGTCGAATCGCGAACGATCTCGCGATCCGTCAGCATCATGGTTGGAACGTCACGCCATTCGTCGCGCACGATCGAGACGACGTCACCGAGCCAGAAGTGCCGTGCACGTGAGGGGGTCAGGATCTTGTCGAACGCCTCCGGCACCGGGACAGCGGTGGTGAAGCGATAGTCGAACGTGTCGCCGCGTGTCGCGCAGCCGGCAGCATGCGCCACCACGGCATTGAAATCCGCCTTGGCAATTGACAGCCCCGAACCATATTGCCCATTCGTCGCTGCATCGAGGAACGCCCATGCATTGCTCCGGGTGGCCTGCGTCACGAAGGCCGAACCGTTCCAGACCGGCAGCTTGCGGGTGGCCAGCACGCCGAATTTGTAGGAGCCCTGCGTCGACTGGGAGGCCTTGATCCGAATGGCGACCGTCGAGACGTCCGGAAAGGAATTGTTGCCCTTCAGGAACGAGCGTAGACCGGCCCAGATGACCGAATTGGAGCCCTGCGTGCCGGATAGCGCCGCATCATTGCGGCGGTAGCGCACGAGGTATCGGCCCGCACTGACATCGACCTTGATGGAGTCGCGGATCGGCGCCTGCGAGCTATAGCTCTTCGTGACGGAGAACAGCGTCGCGAAGGGACCGGTCTGAGCACCAGCATCATCGCATGGCGCGTATTCAGCGGTGATGCCGACGTTCGCCGAACCGATATTGTTATTCGATGTGTCGACGGTGAAGCAGCCCGCAGGCAGCACAAAATCGATCGCAAGCGCCTGCGCCTGTGTACCCGGCGGATTGGCTGCGAACGGTCCGAGCCAAGCCCCTGGAAATGCCCCGCTGGCCCCGACGTATTGGCCGCCCAACGTCCCCGAGCCATCTGGTAACTGCTGGCCAGTTACCTCGATCGAGGCGTCGACGTTGACCGGAAACAGCGTGACCGCGGCGCCGGGCTCATAGAACGCGACCTGTGCCGTCTCGAAGCCGCTCTGGATCCCCGTGCTCGAGTCCCACAGGACGGTATCGTCGACATAAAGCTTCTCATATTCCATGCTGCCCATCGAGGCCGACAGCAGCACGTTGAGATATTGGTCGTTGCCGACGAACTCCGCCCAGGGCGTAGCGGCAAAATCCGGGTAGTCCTTCAGCCGACCGTACCAGACCGGCAGCGGCTGGCCGAGCTTGGCCGTGTTACCGGCGGCCAGGACGGAATAGATCTGGTCCTGCGTGGAGCTCGGGGCGTTGGTGGCGCCCTGCTTCGGCGCGACCAATGCATTGATCAGGAGCGAGCCGCCGATGCCGATCGCCGCCGTCGCCAAGCCGCCGGCGATGGTCGCTGCACTGCCAGTCAGACCGATCGCGCCGGCGAGCGCCGGGCCCGCCCACAGCGCAAATGCCGAGACAGCGACCAGGGCGACCAGACCGATGATCTGCTTCGTACTGTTGCCCCCGCCACCACCCAGCGGATACGACACGAAACGGACGTTGTCATTGGCTGCGATCTTGCGCCGCGCCCACCCCTTGCGCAGCACGGCCTCGCCGTTGATCTCGAGGATGGTCGGCAACCCCTTCCTGAACTGCCACCCATATTTGCGGTCGCGCCAGGCCCAGCCGGTGCGGCGCAGGAAGGCTGTCACCGTCTCGCGCGGTCTGGGCTCGGCGCGCGCGACCTCGAGGCCCGGCATGACGACATGCAGTACCGGGCGGCGCGCAGCCTCGCCGCGGCGCTCACGGCGGCCGCGAGGTCGCTGTCCAGGCTTGCGCGCAGGAAGCTGTTTCAAGGTGCTATGCATTGAGGGTACAGCTCGTCAAGAGTGGGAACTCGGCGGATTTCGCCGAGATAAATCGCGTTGCCCAGGTAAGAGCGCGCGCTCGCGCCTCGTCCGTAAAACTCAAACGCGCGGCCGGCGCTGTCGAGCCAATAGAAGTGCCAGCGACCGCGCCGATTGCGCGTTCTTCTCATTCGACCGGCCCCGCAGATGAGCGCCACGATAAAGCAGTTAGCCGGGAATTTGTGGCTCATAGAACGTCAGCTTCTTCCAGCCCATCTGGCGCAGCGCGAACGGCGCCTCGCAAGCGACGCCACTCTTTTCATCGCAGTGGATGACCCGCGCCTCCGGCTGCAACCAGACGCCGATATGCGCGGGAAAGCGCAGGTGCGCCATCAAGACCAGCGCGCCATCGGCGGCCACCACGAGGCCGCCAGGACCGTCCGGGACCTCGCGCCAGCGCGCCCGTTCCGGGTGACCAGCGAATTCATCCAGCACCCAGCGCTTGGAGAAGCCACCCGGCACCCCTATGCGCGGCAACTCGCGGCCGAACAGTTCGCGCTGCACATGGCAGACGAAATCCCAGCAATTGCGTGACTGCCAGGCCCAGGGTTCGCCAATCAGGGGGGCTAGAAATTCCGCGCGCGTCATTCGGGAAGGACCAAACGGCGCTGATCGTCAACGCAGACAACCTCGTTGACTTTGAACTTCCCGCTACCGCTGCTCACTCCAGCGATGGCGAGACCATGATCCCTGCACCAATCCCTCTTGGCGTCACCCACCGAATCTCCGACGATGCATGCCATAAGAAACATCGATCCAACGATCGCAAGGGTGAAGATCACGATAATCACCATGTAACGCCAGAATGATTCAAATACCCAATCTTCGATTTTTCGCAGTATGTTCATCATGTCGGTAGCAGGCTCGGGAACTGGTTATAGTCGTAGTTCTTCGTGATGCGCGGGAAGCGCTTGTTCTGCAGGTTCTTCACCATCACCGTGCCGGTGAGAGATGCGCCAACCATCTGTACATTGCGGAGCTCGAACTCGACCGGGCCGTAGGCCGGCTCGGTCAGGTCGCTGTTCGAGTATTCTCGATAGAGCACCTGGATGTACTCGCGGACCGCCTGCGCGGCGCGGATCTGAGGCACGAGCTCGCGATTGACATTGTCGATCTTGATCTTGGTCGATGGCGGTTGGCCTTCGCGCTGCTCGGGATAGCCGGCCGTGAAGGGGCAGGCTGTGAAAGTCACAGTCGACCCGCCGTCACGGGGCGCGCCGACCTCGATGCCGAAATTCATGTCGTCGCCGACGTTGGCAACGACGCGCGCCGGCTGCACGAACGACGACTGCCATATCTCCACGGTATGATAGACCCGCGCACTCGGCGGACAGGAGGCATAGGCCTCGAGCAGGGCTTCGCTGTGAGTAGGCATCAGACGTCGTATACTCGCAGCGTCATCGTGACCGCGACCTCAGTTGCCGACAGATACGAATATTTCAGATTCGTTCCCGGCTTGATGAACTGGCAGACCTTGTTGACGTAGGAGGAACCCAGCCAGACGTTCATCGTGAATCGAGCCGTGCCGTTGTTGAGCGTGGTCTTGACCCAGTTCACTAAGGTATCGTGGTCAGCCATGCTCATCCAAATCGTCTGGCCGATGATGCCGACGTTATCACCCGGCCGCGGCCGTTGGCGGGTGTTGCCGCCCTCCATGTCGGTCGAGATCGGATCGAGCATCCGTTGCAGCGGTTGGAAATTATCCGGGACCGGATGAAACGGCGTCACGGGCCACGCTGGTAGCGTCATGGATCACGTCCCCATGAACGGCTTGACGCCGTACTGCTGGGCCAAGACACGCATGCCTGCACCGCTGGCAAGCGATTCCCCGACAGCTCCGTCCATCAGTTTCTTCAGGGTCACGGTCACGTCGCCGTTCGCGGCGGTCGTCGTCTGCACGTCGGCCTGCACGCCGGTCTGATTGATGACAGTGACGTTGATGCTCGGCCGCGCGCCACCACCGAGCGCCGCCATCTGCCCTGGTGTGAAGACGCCCTCGCCTTTCTTCGCGATGATCGGCACCTCGTCGCCGGCGATGCCCCCCGTGTGAAACCGAGGCGCGTCATCGAAATAGGCAGGATGGATGTAGCGCATGGCGGTCGGTTCCGAACCGACGATGCCGCCGGAATGATAGAGTCCGCCCGTGGTCGTGAGGCTCAGACCCGTGCCGGCGCTGGCGCCGCCGCTGCCCCCGAGCAGGTTGATCCCGCCAGCCACCTGCTGCAGCGCTCGCATCAAGGGTGTGACGATCGTGAGCTTGATGATCATCTCCTCGATCGCGCGAATGATGGACTTCGACATGTCGGCGAAGCCCTGGCTGACGGACTTGGTGCCGTCGACGATATCGGAAAGCCCAGTTGTCAGATTTCCCTCGATCGCGGACGCCATCGCCTTGAAGGCATTGTTGGTCCGGATCCCGTTCGCCTCGACGCTACCAAGTGCGGTCGCGACATCCGGATACAGGCCCTTAAGTTGCTGCGCGATCTGGACGTCTTCGGAGCTCAACAGTGCCGTATCGCGGTTGAACTTGATATCAGCAGCGATCTTGGCCTTCTCGAGCGCCTGAGCGGCAGCGGCGGCCTTTTCGCCGAGCTTCTGCATCTCATCGCGCATGGCTGCCGTAATCGGCGTGCCGTCCTTCATCGCCGCAGCGGTAAGCTGCGCGACGACCTTCGCCTTCTCCTGCTCGGCAACCGACAAACCGACTGTGGCAGCCGAGGCCTTGGTGACTTCAATATATTTGTTGATCGACTCGACCGCTCGATCGTAAGCGCCCGCCTCTTCGGCGACCGGAGGTGGCTTGGAAGTGTCGAATTTACGGTTCATGCCCTCGGCAAGCCGTCTACGCGCATCCGCAAGCAGCGCCTCGCGCCGCGCTTCATCCTGATTGATATTACTCGACTCGGAAATCTTGCCGATCGTGAAGGCTCCGGCCGCCAACGGGACGCCGACGCCCCCAGGTGCCAGCGCAAGATACGGCGCGGCTTTTCCGATCAGCTGCCCCGCAGTCTGCAACAAGCTAAAGACCGGTGCGAGCGCCTCGACAATGCGCTGGCCGAGCCGGAAGACTGCGTCGACTGCTTTCGCGATCGCCTCGACGATATCGACCCAGACTTCGCGCATCTTGATGCCGAGCTGCGTCAATAGATCCTGGATCGGGTGCCAGCGCTGCGAGAGGATCTTCTCAGCGGCGTCGAGCCGGTTCTGCAGATCTGTCGCGCGCTGAATGTCGCCCGCCGAGATCAGTTCCTTGCCTGAGATCTCGTCGGCCGCCTCGATCATCTTGTCGAGATAGCTAGAATCCTTCGCGAGGTTAGCCGCGAGCTGATCGCCGCCGAACGCCTTCGCAATATCGAGTGCGGCCAGGCGCTGGCCTCTTTCGAGGGCCTGGTCATAGAGATCGGCGAGCGCCCGGAGCCGCTCCTCGTTCGAGTTGGCATTCTTCAGCTCGCCGACGCCAGCGTTGCCGGAGAAGTTGCCGGCCTTCACGAGCTCATCAAGCCGGTTCTGCGCAGCGGTGCCTCCTAGAGTCGGAGCAGCGGCGGCGTTCAGCGCCTTAAATGCATTCGTGAGATCATCAACCGGCCGCTTGGCATCTTCAGCGGCCTTGCTAATCCGCTGAAAAAAGTCGGTCGAGACATTGGCGTCGCGCGCCTTCTCAGCAATCGAGACATAGTTGGCGAGCGCCTCGCCGCCGAGGCGCCACGCCTCGGTCGCTAGCCTGATCGCATCAACGATCAATAGACCCTTGCCGAGGAGACTCAGGGCCGGCAGAAGTTTCGACAGAATCGTGGTCGCCACGCCGGCCAGGCTTGGGCTGAAGGCCTCCATCCAGGCGCCGGCTGCCTTCAGATTCGTGCCGAGCAGCGCCAGTGCCGGGAAGGTGGTCTCGATCGCGCTGCCGAGGCGAACAACGCCAGTGCCAGCCACATTGGTCGCGGCCACAATGCCTTCGGCAACCATCTCTAGCGCGCCCGCGGCGCCCTTCAGTGCTGGCGCGGCGAGGCCATTGACTACTTCGCGGAAGGCTGGCGAGAACACGTAGGCCGCCTCCGCCGCCTGGCGCAGGTGGTTCGCGGCCGAGATCGCGCCCTCGCCCGTGATCTGCCAGCCGTCGCTGTTGGCCTTTGCCGAGGCATTCGCCTTGGCAAGGTTGTCATTCGCCGCCTGGATTGAGGCCGTAAGGCGATTGAGCGCCGCGGTCGCGGCGTCAACGCCGTCGGTCTCGCCCTTCACCCGGACGGTGCGAATGGTCTCAAGGCTGGGCATTTTGATTCTTCTCTCGGAAATAGGCGAGATAGGTGGTGTCCATCGCGCGGATCAGCCGGCTGAAGCGGTCGAAGTCGTCGCCGTCGATCGCGTAACGCTGGGCGTAGCGATCGATCGAGCCCCAGGGGATGGCGCCGCGGTCGAATGCGACGGGGCGATCAGTAGATAGGTCATCGAACGCTTCCCATTCGAACAAGAGATGCTCAAATGGATCGATGCGGCTCGCCACGCAAGGCAGCGAGTCCAAAGGAACTTTGGCCTCTGTCGCAGCCTTGACGATGGTGTCGAATTTCTTGCCCCAATCGAGATGCCAGATCAGGGCGTCTGTGAGTTTTTTACTTCCAGCTCCTGATCGGCCTTGCGTCGTTGCGCGACGACTGCCCCAGCATGGGCGGCACCGGCCTGGAAGACACGGTAGTCAGGATCGAGCAATAGCGTCTTGCCCAGATCCTTGCTGTACTTCAGCGGCGTCTCGCCGTCGTCTTCGGTGAAACCCTCGACGTCGACCACGACGGTTTCCAGGAGCAGAGTCCCAGCGATGCGGTCCTGGTCCGCGGGAGAAATACCTTCGATGCGCCGTGCGCGCGGGATCTCGCGGACCAGTTTTGCCTCGAGGAGGCGGTAGTCTGCATTGTTGGTCGCGCGCGCCTTGATGCGAATTCCCGGGAGATCGGGAATATCGTCCACCCAATCGCCTTCCTTACTTTCGATCAGCTTGGAATCGACCTTGACATCGGACAGCTTCATAAATGCTCCTGTTGAAGATGTTGAAAAGACAGATCGTTGATTTACGAGGTCGGCAGATACCAGAAGCGACTGACCGATACGGTATAGCCGAGCGTTGCATGCATGATGGCTTGGAAGCCGGCATCAATCGTAACGTCCTGATTCTTGGCCGGAGTGGTCGGCGCGCCGCTCGACAGCTTGATCGACGGAAAGTCGAACAGCAGGCTTTCACGATTGCCGTCGAGCCGGCCAACCCTCATATCGAAGGAAACTAGGGTGTTGTTGAGGACCTGCTGATAGACCGTTGGATCGCCGAAATATGTATTCAGCTTGCCGGTTACGGTGAACTCGCCATTGCCGATGCCGACGGCGCCGATGAAGCCGATCGCCTTCTGTGCCCGCAGGTTGTTGTTGATGTTGAAGGAGGCGCCGAGAATGAAGTTCGGTCCCGTGACCGCCGAACCGTTGAAACCGATACGCCCAACGTTGCTCGACGTGTTCAGTACGCCATAGGTCGGAGCTGTGATATCAGTCGCGCCAGAGACCCGCGCCATCGGGTTCGGCAGATAGGCATCCTTACCCATATAGCTCTTCGTATAGGTTGCGACGGCGCCGGGCTTGCCGTCGACCGCGAGCGTATTCACGGTCTGACCTCGGAGATATTCGTAAGTCACCGGTGAGTGATCGAGATATTGCCGCTCGAACGTGTTGGACCGCTTGGTCGAGCCATTGATGAGAAAATCGGCCATGAACAGGCGGATGGTCTTGCCTGTCCCGGTATCCGCCACCCATCCTGCAGGCACGACGTCGAACGTGATCTTGTGAGCCGCGACGGCCGAGATGCGGCAGAAGCCGTTATCGGCCGCCGTCGCGAAGCTGCAGCCGGCGTTGTCGCCGTCGCCAACCTTTATCCACTTGCCGGCGGCCAGTTGCGGAATGGTGGTGAAGTCGAGCGCCGATGATGTGACGCCGTTGCCGCCAGCGGTGACCGCGGCGAGATCGCCGCTGGCGCCCTGAAGGCCGACGCTACGGATGGTGGCGCCCACCGGAATCGGCGACGTCTCCGCGGTGAAGGTCGCCCCCGGATAGACGATCGTGGTCGACGTGCTCGAGGACACCGCGGCAAGCTTGTTATTCGCTGCGGTCGGGAAGCCCGAGAGCAGCGTCAACATGCCTGCGACGAAGGCGGCGCCGCCGGCGGAGACCGTCGCCGTGGTCGCGGAGAGATCGCTGATCTCGGTGTCGAGTGTGACCACAGTGATAGACGGATTATTCGACCAGGTGCCCTGCAGCGCCTCCTCGAGATCATCATCGGCCACCCCGAAGGCAAGCTCGCCGCCGACGTCGCCGCCGGCGTCCTGGTCGATCAGGATAAGGTCTGTCACCTGGCGATCGCCGCGGATCTCATTGGTCGTGGTCGTCTTCGGGTTGGCGTTGAGACCGGACTGCGTCATCCGGACTGCCTTGAATGCCGGATTGGCAGGCGTGACTCCGAAGGTCGCTTCGCGCACCTTCGAAATCTTGACGCGGTTAGTCGATTGGAGGTCAGTCATTACGGACTCCCTTGGGGGCTTGCCGGCCGCGCCGGTCGAGGTTTAGGCGAAAAGATCGAACTGGTAGGGAATGGCGGACGAGATCACGTAGCGCCCAGCCTGATAGTTGGACTTGTTCTCAATTCCCGGCGACGGCGCGAAAGTCGTGACGCTGGAAAACTGCTTGCTCCGAAAAATCGCGCGGAGATCATCCATCCAAGTGGTTGCCTGGTCCGTCCCCTGCCCGCTCGGCGAATTCAGTACCAGTCGGGCCACGCCGGTTTCGCGAAAGACGTTGCTACCCGGCGCCCCGATCGTGATCTGCTCCTCCTTAGCGACCGGGTATTCGATCGTCACGTAGGCCGAGCCATCAGCGGGCCCAGAGGCCACCTGGTCCGGCGGGATGATCACTGTCGCGGTCCAGTTCGCAGCCAGGCGCGCCGCAAAGGCATCCTTCACGTTCTTGCTTGCCATGTATCAGGACCGCGCGGAAATCGTGATGGCCGGCGTGTCGGGGCGGCTCGAGCCGGGGCCCCCGAGCGGCACAATGTAGGAGAACGCAATATCAAGTTCGGGGAACCGCAGGCGCGCGAGCGCGGCCACTGCCTCGAAAACGCCGTCCGGCGCCTGTGCAGACTCCGGCCGCCGGTGTTCGCCTTCGATCTTGCCGGCATAAGGCGTGCTGGACATGAACACGAACTGGCGACCCTCCGGGATCTCCTCCTGCTCAATATCTGCAAGTACGCCATCAACGAACAACTCGAAAGAATCCTTGAACCGCCCAGACAGGATGGGCGCGAACTGACGAAGCACGCCAATGATCCAGCTCAAGGCATCCGCATGGAGATCGAAGATATAGACGATCGTGCCGTCCGGTCTTACCCGGTCCTCCGAGACACCCTCGGCACCATCGACCTCCACGTGATGCGCCGGCACAAAGCCCAATGCCCTGGCATTGGTGTTTTCGGCCTCCACGAGCTGCTCGCGCGCGAAATCCGCCAAGGCCTTGCTCTGGGCCTTCGGCGATAGCGTCTCATCAATCAGAGCGTGAAAGTCGAGATCGAGCGGCTCGATGGACCCGGAGAGCATCAGCCCTGCACCCTCATGTTGATACGCACGAGCTCGCCCCCAACGATCTGCGGATCCACATGGGTGATCGTTTTCGGCGGCTGGCCGCGCATCAGGATCTTGTCGGTGACGCCGGCGCGCGGAATCCGCTGGTCGACGTTGAAGGGCGGCTGCGCTGGAATGGTCCCGCCCGGCCATTGCGCGCCATTGATTTCGCTCGGCGAGATGATGACGTTCAGCTCGGTTGCCGAAATACCCGCTTGGATCTGCTCGGTCGTTGCAGCATTCACCTTGGCGCGGCACTTAACGTCGATCGAGACACTGTTCGGCGCCGCGCCGACCGTGCGGCGCAGAATGATGTCCTCGCCGACGAGCTGCAGCGCCTGGTCGAGCGCATCGATAAGGCCGGACATGCTCAGGCGCCCTCAGCCACGCCGTTGACGGAGAGACGGACCGGCGGCGCCGAGGCCTCCGCCTGCACCGGCGGGGCCTGCTGTTGCCCGACCTCTCCCGATGACGATTGGCGGCCATCGGATGCGCCATCGGTAGGGGCGCCATTTGAGCGCTCCACCATCCCCTCGATCGTGGAGCGCAGCGAATACTCGACCGTCTGCAGATCGCCCACATGGCTCTTGATGGCAGTATGTGCCTCATCGATGCCATCCATGACCGCATCATATGCCGCGCCGGTCGCGGCAACAGCCTTCTCCTGCTCTTTCGCTCGGAGAAGACGTGAGCGCATGCCGGCGAGCTCAACTGGCCGCGGAATGCTCAAAGGACGCTTATCCATGGCTGTTCTCTCCAGGAGTTCAGGATGGCGGTTCAGAATCTGAAGCCGCAAGATCAGGTGGTTCGAGGCGACCCAGAACGTGAGCCGGTCCAAGAAGGTCTCAGCCCTGAGCGGCCGCGGCCGGCGCGACTTGCACCAGGACGCCGCGCGCGTCATACGCAGTGCCGGGCGGAACGAGCGACTGCTTCGGCTCCTCCCAGTTGCCGGCTACATAGGCCTCAAGATGCGCCGCGGCGGTGCCGAGCTTGGTCTGGGCCCAGGTGAATGCCGGATGCGCGCCAAGTTGGTGCTCGATGCGTCCGATCACAGCCGAAATATCCGCCTTGATCGATTCGATGACCTTATCCTGCGACAGATGAGCCCTCGCATCGGCCAGCGCGAGCGCGATGTCGCCCCTGAGATCGGACGAGACCAGCCCCGATGCTGACTTGCCGTCGAAATCGAGGACAACACGCCCATCGTCCGTCAAAACCTGAACTTTCATCGTAAAACCTTCTTTGGATGAGTGTCGCGCGAGCCGGAATAACCGAAGGGCTACCGAACGCTAGCGCGGATTGTGAGTACGGTGTTGCTATAAGAGCCGCTCGAGATCAGCTTGACCGCGAGTTGATCGCCAAGAAAGCCATCATTGACGCCTTCGGAGGCGAGGTCGGCATAGGCGGTGACGGCTTTGGCGCCGGCGGCTTGAATATTCGCAAGCTTCGTCGCCGAGGCTGTCCCGAAATCGAATCGCGCGATATGGCGCCAGGTCTGGCCGTTATCGAAGGTCGTCATCACGATCGCGGAGATCGTGGTTCCTCCGGAGCCATATTTGAGGTTCGCCTCCAGGGTGACCGATGACATGCCGTCGAGATCCCCGATCGCGCTGAGGATCCCGCTCGGGACGAACGCGCTGGAATCCAGAACAGCGAGGTCATAGACGCCGGCATTGTCCATGATCAGGTCTCCTCGCGCTTGTCCGCAAGCTTCTTCGCCTCGCCGCGCGAGACCACCGCAAGCTCGACAGCCGGGTCGACCACCAGGACGCGGCCGGGCAGATCGAGCCGGCGCTCGAGCTGGGCCCGGAGCTCGCTGGCGACCACCGAGGGCAGCCGCTGCTCCGTTCTCACCACCAGCACGTCGCGGCGCCCGAGCTCGAGCTTTGCCACCTCAAATTCCACGTCATCGAGCATGTCCATAATCAACCCTTTTAGGCTACGGCCACCATCGGCCGGCGATATTGCGAAAGCGATGCCAGCACCCGCGGCGGCAGAAGCTCGGGATCGCCGACGGCGCCCACCCAATAATCGCGCCGGATCACGCCGGGGATTTCCTCGCCACGCAGCGTCGGATCGCGTCCGCGACTCGCCCAGTAGGAGGACACCAGCGCCACGACGGCACCCTCAATGCCATAGTCGAGATCGCGTCCGGGCTGGCCCGGCAGCACGTAGCCGGCCGTCATGGTGATGATGACGGACTTGCAGAAGTGCCAGACGCACGGATAGCCGTTTGCATCAAGCCGATCGAGCAGGCCCGCATCGCCGTCGAGCCGATACTCTGACGGGTCCAGCGTCTCATCATCGACCACGACGCTCGCGATCGACTTCACCTTCTTTCGTGACAGAAACAGTGTGGTTTCTGGCGGCGCGCCAAAGCCCGTGAGCGAGACCGGAGCGGCGGGCAGGCTCACCGTGTCGTGCCAAAACGTCTCGCGCACATCCTCCTTGGGGACGCGGAAACTGAGTGCCGCCTGCACGTCGCTCGACGCCTCGTTGATCTTGGCGAGCAGCACCTCATCGTCATCCTTGGTCTTGATGTTGAGCTCGCCCTTAATGCGGGCGAGCGTCGTCAAGGCCAACGAGGGCGCAGGAGTGAGGATTTCGACGAGGGAGCGCATGGCAGCGGCCGACCCTTACGTGCCGAACGCCCACCAATTGACCTTCTTGGTGAAGGTCGTGGCGGCAAGCGGCGTCGGGTCGGTGCCGCCGGTGTTCTTCCAGGTCTTGACGATGATCGAGCCAGCCGCCGGCGAGCCCGCCTGGTCGCCGATGGTGGCCGAGACCAGCATCGGGTCGTCGCCGGGATCAGAGTCCAGCGTCGCGCCGCAGGCCACGATAGTGGTGAGGCCGGTGACCACCGTATCCGTCGCGGTCGCAGTCGTCATCTGGCCTGCGACAAAGCGGGTGCCGGCGCTCGGCGCGGCCATCGCCTTGGCGAGCTGCGCCGTAACGTCGGTGCCGGCGATCTTCAATGCGCCGCCACTCTCGATGTCGAAGGCGCCGCCGCTTTTGACGAAGCCGCGGGCGCCGCCCTGCTCGGTACCGACCAATACGTTCTGACTTGCCGATTGCGTCGTCATGGACGCGTCCTCCAGTTATGTGAAAGGGAAAGCGAAGGCGCCGGGTAAGGCCGGCGCCTTCCGGACAGGCCGAAAGCCTCTTACGACGTGCCTTGCACGGTCGGACGCAGACCCGCGCGGCTCTGGAGGCAGGTCGCGCCAATGTCGGCGTTACCGGTGTTGTTGGCCGGCGTGAGGGTCAGGCGGATGTACCGCTTGCCGCCGATATAGCCGAGGGTACGCACCTGGTTATCGCTGTCGAACTGGAAGCCGGCAGCAGTGAGTGGCGCTGCGCTCGACATGCTGATCATGTCGGTGTTGGCGACGGTCGCGGCGTCCGAGAGGTTGGCGGCATCGCCCTCCTCGAGCAATGCGGCGAAGGTGACGTCGGCGTCGGCCACGGTGCCGATGTTGATGACGAAGAGAGCGGCCTCAAAACCCTGCATGTCGATGATCTGCGACACCTGGGCGGTGTTGTCGCTGACGCGGGTCGAGGAGATCGCCCGCTTGGCGAGAACGGAGTGAAGAAAATCGCGCATGGCGAATTGGTCTCCGAATGGGTTGCTGGGAGCCGGCCGCGCCGATTTGCGCGACCGGGCGATCGTTGGCGGGAAAGCTGCTGCTTAAGTCGCGAGAAGCTTGATGGCCTCGAAGTTGGTGACGTCGCCGCCCACGCGCTTGCGCGTGTAGAACTGCACGAAGGGCTTGGCAGTATAGGGATCGCGCAAGGTTGAGGTGCCGACGCGATCGACGATCGTGTAGCCCATCTTGAAGTTACCGAACGCGACCGGCACCGCCGATGCACCGACCGCGGCCATGTCGGCCGCCTGGCGCACTTCGTGGCCGAGCAAGATCGAGGGCTTGCCGGCTTGCTGGTTCTGCTGCCAGATATAGCGGCCCTCACCATCCTTGAGCAGCATCGCCTTGCCGACAGTCGCGCGCTGCATCATCCAGATGGCGCCGCCGAGATAAAACTCCTTCAGCGCCGTCATGACGTTGATGAAGTCGTCCCAGGAGATCTGCGCGGCAGTTCCGGCCGAAATCTGCTCGATCTTGCCGGTGCCGCCGGCGGCGTAAGTGCCACTGGCATAGGTCGTAAAGCCCCGCGGCTTCTTGATGCCGTTGCCGACGACAAAGCCATTCGCCTCGGTGCGGCCGAACTTGTCACCGATCTTGTTGCCGAGCCAGCGCTCGACGTCCCAGGCGTTGTCCTCCAGGAGCTTCTGGGTGACCTTCGGGTTTGCGTAGAGCTCGTGGACCGGGATACGCTGCAAGCCAGCCTTGGGCGTCCCGGTTTCGGCACGGGTCTCCTGCTCACCGACCCAGCCGCAGGAAGCTTCATCGTCATCGCGCGGATATTCGATTGCATCCGAGGAGATGGTCTCGATGTTGGCGATCGCGCGCATCGGCGAGGTCTCGAACTGCACGCCGGTGATGATCTGGCCGATCGTCGGCGTCACCATGTAGCCGCCATCCGGATCCGAGCCGACGCTCATCGCCTTGACTTCGGCGCCCTGCAGGCCCTTGTCGTCCTTGCGCAGATAGACGGGGAAGGCCTTGCAATAGGACTTGACCTCCTCGAGGTCGACCTTGTCCGGATCGAAATCCGCCCGGAGCTCGCCTTTGCATGCCTTGGCATTGCGAGCAAACGCCTGCGCAGCCTTCGTGCCCTCGTCAGTATCGCCCCAGCCGCCGCCAAGCTTGCTGCGGTTGAACTTCTTCTCGATGTCGTCAGTGCGCTCGGTGATGGGCTTGAGCGCCGTATCCATCAGCGTCTTGACCTGCTTCGTCAGCGCGTCGTTCTTCTCGAGAACGCCGGCGATGACGTTCTCGACGTCCTTCTTGAACTGGTCGGAATTGGCCAGCGACTTCGGGGCGTCCTCGACCAGCTTGCGCACGTCGGCAAGGCTCTTGTCGGTCGATTCCTTCAGGCTCTTGACGTTATCGCCAATGGCCTTGATCTCGCGCTGGGCATCTTCCAGCACGTCGCTCAGTTCGGGCATGTCAGCCTCTCTAGGATGAAGTGGGTTGCGAAATAGCCCGAAGCGCCTTCAGCCCTTCGAGCAACCTGTTCGCGCCGTTCTCATCCCGAGACTCCGACGACTTGAAGCCGTGGCAGGCGATCGCCTTGGCCGCGGCATGCGAGAAACCGCCTACATCCCGTAGGAAGTCCTCGAATTCCCTGATGGTAGTGATGGAGCCCGCCTTGACGGTCGAGGTGCGCGCCAGCTCGTTCATCGGGAACGTCACCAGCGATACCTCGGGCAGGCTCTTGATCGTCTTGATCGTGCGGCGCGGCTCGTTCGGCTTGGTGCCGCGCACATAGTCGCCGACGGAGTAGCCGATCGAGAGACCGTCGAGGGCCTTCTCCCTCATGGCGCCATAAATGCGCTTGCCGGACTCCGTGTCGAGATTGATCAGCCGGCCCTTGCACTGCAGGCCGTGGGTGTCCTCGCTCATCGTGCTCCAGCAGCCGATCGGCAGATCCGCCATCGGGTCGTTGCCGCCGAAGAACCCACCGCCCATGCTGCCATGGTTGAGCAGCATCTTCGGCATGGTGCCCTTGGCCTGGTGGCGCTGAATCACGCCGGCGAAGGCGCCGGGCTGGATCAGGTCGCCGCCGTCGTCCTCGTTGTTGAAGACGGAGCCATAGCCTTCGAACGTACCAGGCGCCGACTGCTCGTCGACGAACTTGAACTCGAAGCTGACGGCCTTGCGCTGCGGGCGGGAGGCAGTGGATTTATATTCCGTCATCGCTCGGGCGGTCATCGGTCTTCTCCTGGAACGGGGCCTGCGCCCAGCATGATCGGCGGATGCTCGGTGCCGAGAATGCGTACATGCACGGCGGCGCCGGCGTTGAGCGCCGCGAGCTCCTCCGGCGTCGGCAGCCACGCGGTCACCATCGCCGGCGTCTGCTCGCCATTGACGCTGCAATTGATCACTTCATCGCGTATCGGCAGGCCGAAATAACCTTGGGATTTGCCGAGAACGCGGGTGGCATTTTCGATACGGGCGATATGCATGGCGTCCTCTCTAACTATGCTGCACGGGCAGTGCGGCGCGCCGGCGTCCGACGGCCGCTGGGCCTCGCTGGTCCGCGCACCCTTCTCGGTGGCGCTTCCAGGGAGCGTCCGCGCTTCCTCGCCCGCGCGCGCAGCACTGCTGACGATCGCTCGAGCTCTTCGCCGCGGTTGTAACCTTGTGTCGTTGCGAGATCACTGTGGGTCGCGGCGGCGCGAATATCATCGGGGTTCGCGCCGGCAGTGAAGCCCTCGCTGATGCCGCCGTGGCGACTATGCATGTTGCAGACATTGTCCGGGATGCCCTCGGCGCGGGCGCTAGATCGCCAGAGGCGCCGGAATTCGTAAGCATAGTACGGCAATCCGGTCGCCTCACTCACGATCACCGGGCCCTGGCGCCGCTCGATCAAGCGCACCGGGCCGCGGCGGGAGACGACGCCCATCCGCCTGAGATCTTCCAGCACCATCGGCGCCAGCTTCAGGTCCACGACGACGGGCTTGCCGGTCTTGGACGTCTGATGCCGCAGGATCAGGTTGTCGTCTATCTCGGACCACAGAAGACCCCGCACCCATTTTTCTTCGCCGATGATGAGACCCGCGCCACCTTCCTTGAGCTCCGCCGGCAGATATTCGCCTATCACATCCTTCTGGCGCAGCATGACGTCGAATTGGAAGGCTTGCGCCAACGCCACCGAGCCCCAGCCGCCGCGCCAGGCGCGCCTGCGAACAGCAACGGCCTGCTCGACAGTAATGCGCTCGTTACGCTTGGGCGAACCTTGAAAGCGCATCGCCGACATCACCTGTCGGATCCGCGCGCACTCCTTATTTTCAAGGATCGTTAGACCGAAGCCAAATACCACCCGGATCTTCTTAATGAACGAGCGCGCGGCCGCGAACTTCGTTCCGTCAAGCCATTCGGCGTGCCACTTCAGCAGCGTCCGCCCCTTGATTTTCTTGAGCTTGGTCCGGCCGTACTTTCGATCGATCTGCCGCAGCAGATTGATGTGATTTTTCCGCGTCGAATGGCGCAGGCCATGCCAGCGCGAAAGCGGGTCTTTCTGATAGAGCCTGATGAGCTTCCGTAACCTCATCAGGCCCGACTAAACGATATCTTTTATGGCCTCAATAAAGATATCGTTTATCGAGTCGAAATGCTAAGCGCAGGGTTAACGCGATTACGCAATTTTAACCGTGAGGTCCTATGAGCGAGTCCAGAATGGGCAGACCCTCCCTAGGCGTTCAACCGACGATCGTCCGGCTCTCCGAGGAGACCCGTGACCGCATCCGTGCGCTCGTCGGCGACCGCGGCATGTCCCAGTTCATCCGAGAGGCCGTCGAGAACGAGCTCGCGCGGCGAGTTCGCACCAGCAAGAAGAAACCGCGCAACGTCCGCACCCCCTGAGGGAGTGAACGGCCCGCTAAACGTAAGCGTACAGCCAACCGTCAGATGCTGCGTTCGGGTTACTGCTATCCGACAATCGGACGTAGACCGTAGAATAGCCGAGCCCGTCGTTATCAGCGAACCCCCAACGGTCAGCCGCTAGGGAGCCCGGCGTTCCTCGCGTCATGGCGGTGTAGTTGGTAGAGCTCAGCGCGCGATTGATGGCGCCGGGAAACAGAAAGCCCGGATTACCGCTTGGCCCGGTCAGGTAGTACTCAGAAGTGCCGTTAGCACTGAGCACCCAAGTGTAACCGGTGGTGCGGATGTTGATTTTTGAAAGCCGTCTTAGCTTCCAGCCGCCCTTTACGCCAATCTCAAACGTGCCTTGCAATCGCTGAGAAGCGGACCCGCGAATGCCAATCGCAATTCCGTCTTCGTCATTGTTGCTCGTTCCAACAACAGCGCCCGACGTTTGGAACGTTATTGGCGCGCTCGCGCTGTTGTAGATCACCGCGCCGGTGCCGTTTTCATACGCCGTCTGAATGGAACCGTTGTTGTAGACGCCGAGACGCGCCGATAGGCCGGCACCTCCCTGTCCGTTCTGGATGCCCGTAAAGAACGCTTCTATGAACGCCGCGCGGTTGTTGGCCACGTAGATTTTGTAAAGCCAGTCCGGCATCACATTGGAGCTAAGATAGGACTCCAGACTGACAGAGTCCCGCTGGTCAAGTAGAGGTCGGGGCGAACCTGCATCTCTTCGGCCGCTCCAGATGACTTGCGTAGCTCCCGTGTACGCTTGCGCCTCAATCGAAACGTTCGCTCCGAGGTCGGGCTCTCTGACCAACGTGTTGACATCAGTCCAGTTGTTTTTTCCGACAGCCCCCTTGCCTGTGTAGCTGTCCTCGAAATAGACGCCATACTGACCGCCGTTCGTGTCGTTACCCGCGACGACCACATTGGTTATGCCGGGCCCGAACGAAATGACTTTCGCCGTAGAGGCTCCCGCGAACTGATTGCCGTTAACGATGATGCTGTTCAGACTGCCGGTGCCGCCAGAGCGCAACGCTCGGACGCCGCCAAGATAATAGCCCTCGATTGAGTTGCCTTCGACGATGATGTCCGACGTTGAAATGCCGGTCGGGTCCATCAAAAGGAAATAATTCGAGGCAAGGTTCTTGTTGCCGATGACCTTCAAGCCACCGCTGGACAGCCATTTGATAGCTGCCTCAGCGTGCAGCGTCTGCGACTGGCCGTTAGCGAACTCACAGCCGTGAATGATATGATCGCCCGTGTCAGGACTGCCGACGTTGGCAATCTTAATGCCGTTGGTGATGAAGTCCCAAAAGCGGCAGAAGGCAGCCTCGAAACGCCACGCTGCCGTCAGCTCAATCCCGATATTCAGATCAATGAAGTCGCATCTGTAGAACGAAGGCTCGTAGCCTCCAGTAACCAAGACACCGCGAGTTGATGCGATAGACGCGAGCGAAGCCGTGCACTTGAATTGAATGTCTCGAACATCTATGGCGGCACTCGTGGTAATCAGCGTGCCCGTGGTCGACGCCGTCTGAAACGACGTCCGCTCACGTCCGGCGCCAACAAGCCGCATCGGCTTCGTGAAAACCGGAAACGTCGTGAATAGACCAACACCATCCGGTATCTCTACGGACCAACCACTTGCGGGAGCCGCGTCGTGGATTTGCTGCAAGATTGCACCAAAATCGAAAGTCGCGGTCCCCGCACGGAACGCCTGCTTATCTTGGAGCGCAGAAATCCAGTCGAGCGCGTTGACCTTGAACAGATCGCTCGCCAATACCAAGCGCCCCATCACGCCACCCCATAGAGAAATTGACCGTCCACTCCCTGAAGCGGCTGACCGTCCGCACCAAATAGTAAGCGGGCAAGAACACCGTTCACGGTGATGTACTCTGGCGCTCCCCCAAGGGGACCGAGCAGCATCCGCCTCGCGGTATTGGGATTCGTCGCCACTGATCAGACCAGGAAGCCGTAGAGCCAGACCTGCCGCGCCACGGCAGCGGCGGTGAAGGTGCCGGCGTTGATTAGCTCGAGGAAGAGGCTGTTGCCGGCGAGTTCGAAATCCTGCACATCAGTGAATTGGGTCTTGATGTAACAGGTGCCGCCGGCGGCCACAGGCGTGCCCAGCGCCAGCGAGCCGCGATAGGATGGCAGATCGCCTGATGCGCGCGCCCAGGCGCTGTTGTTGGCGCGCGCGCTCGGCGGGGTGATGCTGTAGGTGTGCACCGTGTAAGCGCCCTCCCCGGAAATCAGCGCGCCGGCGTCAACCTTCATCACCGCGCTCAGGATTCGGACGAGTGAACCGGGCGGAACGAGCCGGCCCTGGCGATCCCCGAACACGAATTCCTTCGCCGTGTCGATGATGTTGCCTGCGGTATACGACGCAGCCGATGGCGTGAAGCTCGCGTTGGCCTTCACAAAGGTGCCGTTGATGAACATGTTCTCGGACATCGGGGCCTCTACTTCGGTTCCGGGGTGGCTGGCTTTGCCTGCGGTGTGATCGGCACGCCATCCGGCCCGATCGGGCCGGCATTGATCGGCGCGTAGATGTGATCGCCACCCTCGATCTCGTCCATGTCGTCCCAACCGCGGACATCGTTGACGCGCGCCCAGCCGACATTGCCGCCACCGCCGAGCGCCACCTTGTTGTACTCGGCGCGGTCCTTGGCCGTCGCGCGTAGGAATTCGCCATCGATGAACTTGGTGTAGTACTTCTCCGCGCTCGCGCTGCTGCGCTCCTTGCGCGTGAGCAGTTGGCGATCGAAGGCATGCTCGAAGCGGCGATGCCAGGGCCGGATCGTGTGCACCAGGTGCATCGAGATCAGCGTCTCTGCCGCTGCGCGCGCCGCCATCTCGGCCGGATAGCCGATCGCGATCGGCAGCACGCCCATGCCGTGGCAGATGCCTTCGATCTCGAACTTGCGCAGTGCGATGTGCTCGGCATCAACGCCCTTCATGTCGAAGGGCGTAAACTTTGCGTCATTGTCGAGGATCATCACGCGCGAGACGTTGTCGAGTCCCGTATAGTGCTTCTTCACCCAGGCAGCGAGACGGACGAGCTCCTTCTCGTCCAAGTTCTTCGTCACGGACACGATGCCGGAGGGGCGCGCGCCGTGCGCATGCAGCATCGCGTGGGTCTGCTCGGCGGCGAGCGCGAGGCCGAGCGGCTCCTGCAACAGCTGAACCGCGTCAAGCCCGTTGAGACCGTCCCAGGAGAGCCCGCGGATGTGCAGGATCTCGTCGGTCGTGAACGTCTCCTGCGAACCGTCAGGCGCCGTGACGATGTAGTACGGGACGCGATCGGGCGACCACTTCGGCTGCACATGGGTCGGGACGATCGGGATCAACTCGACGAGCTTGCCCCGTACCTTGTTCTTGAACGCATAGGCGTTGTTGGTGACAGCGCAGTGGACCGCCAGCGTCTCCTTGAACTGCAGCGGATCCTGCCACTCGTTCGGCTCGGAATCGAGGAGGTCATAGATCGGATGGTCGACGGCCTCCTGCCGGGATTGCCCGCGGCGTTTGACGTAGAGCTTCGTCGGTACTGTCGAGACCGCCTCGGCAATGCGGCGTGTGCAGGCCAGAAAGGTCGAGACACGCAGCGCGGTCTTCCAACCGACAGCAACGCCTGACCTCGACTGATAGCCGCCGCCGAGCAGGCCCGCCCAGAGCGAGTTGATCTCGCCCCAGCTGAGACCATCGGCGCTCTTGAAATCACGCGCGAGCGAACCAAACAGGCTCATCGAGCGTCCGCCCCCTTCGACTCGAGCTTGCGGCCAAACAACATGGAAAGCACCAGGAGCAGCGCGCCGCCGGTCAGAAAACCGGCCGGCACATAGATCAGCCAGGCGCCATAGGCGATCAAAACGGCGCCGGCGAAGCCGAACGCGTCGAGGATAACGTGCGGCGCGCGGCGCAGTGCCGCGGCGACTACCTTACGCAGACCGCGCAACGCCGTGGACCATCTGCCTGCCATGATCGGGATCTCCTGCGGTCATGGCCTCGGTTGCGGCGTCGATCTTCGCCATCAGGCCGTCGATATCGTCGGTATTCCAGCCCGAGTTGCCGGTCGCCGCCGGATTGCGCACCATCAGCGCAACCGAGTTCATCAGCGCCGCCCATGGGTCGATCTTGGCGTCGCCCGCGTTCTGCTTTGTGGCGCGGATCGCGGTCGCGGTCGGCTCGATCCTGACGTTGCCTACGCACCAGTCCATCAGGGCGGATGGCGCGTGGCGAAGCGAGCCGTTCTCGAGCTTTCGCTCCGCTGTCTTGATGGCATTCATCATGCCGAAGCCTTGCGGCGCGCCGACCAGCAGTTTGTTCTCGACGGTGACCTCGATTGCAACCAGCGCTTCAACAAGCTCGCCAAGCCCGGCCGGGTCGACCGAAACGCCGCCGAGGAGACCTCGGCTCTTGATGTCTGCGATCAGCTCAACGATCGCGGCCGTATCCTCGCCGGCATGCTCGACCTTGGTGAGTTCGCCCTCGCCCTCGAGGTCGGTTAGCCGCGTAGCGATCGACTGACGTCTCTCCCATACTGACGCATGCGCCCAGGCATGAGACCAGGATAACCAATCTCGCGTATCGCGCTCGCGGCCGAGGACGTTGGCGCCGTAAAGGTCGTCGAGGCCGCCCCCGTCAAGTCCGACAACCACGACGTCGCAGCGATCAAGGATGTCCTGAAGGGTCAAGGCGGCATCCTCGCCTCTGGCCCAGAACTCGGCGCCGGCCCATCCATCAATCTTGAGCCCGGTCCCGATCTCGATGTTGAGGTGCTGCGAGACCCAGATGGTCTCGGCCTCTTTGTTGACCTTGCCGTTGTTCTGATAGTCCTCGATCAGGCGCTCCGGATCGATAGACTTACCGAGGTTCGGCAGAAGCAGCGGCCAGTTGCGCTGGTCGCGCCAGTACTTCTCATCGCGCTGCAGATCAATCGGGAATTCATATAGCACCGGCAGCAAGATCGGAGCGGGGCCGCCCTTCCCGTCGCGAATGTTTCGCGCCTTGGTTAGTTCGGTCTTCCAGATGCCGGCCGGTTGCTCATCGGACTGCGTCGTGATCATCAGGACCTGGCCGCCCTGCATGGTGATGCCGCCACCGCGGATCTGCTGCATGACGGCCGCGGCCTTCGCTTTCTTGCCGAGCTCGTGCAGCTCGTCGATGATCGTGAGTACCGGGATTTCTCCGGTCATGATCGAAGTATCGAAGGTCTTGACCTCGAGCTGCGTCTCGGTCTTACGCCTCGTAATGCATTTCAGGTGATCCTGCACCTTGAAGATCTTGTCGAGCCGGCTGTCCAACCGGATCATGCCCTGCGCCTGGTCGAAGCAGCGGTCCGAGATGTTCTGGCTCGGCGCCACGATCAGCATTTGCCGGTTCGGCGCTTCCTCCATGAACAGCGCGGTGAGCCCGAGCGCGGCGACATAGGTCGTCTTCGAGTTCTTCTTCGGGACCATGCACAGCAGCTCCCAGACGAGTCGTCGCTTCGTCTCTGGATCCTCGCTTGCGAGGAAGGCGACTAGGACGTCACGAAACCAATCGCCGCAGGCCTCCGACAACGGCGGCGTGCCAGCGACGTCGGGAAGCTTCAGGCGGTTAAAGAACGCAAGCGCCTTCGCCGCCCTCTTCTCATTGACCGGTACGCTTGCCATCGGCGTTTGGCGGGCCTTGATTTTCTCCCACCAGTCCGGACACGCGAAGCGCGGCATCCGGTCAGTGGACGGCGCCATTCGCTTCCTGCTCCAGTTCAGCCGTCAGATCCGCATCGGCATCCATCGCCAATTGCCGGTCGACGATCTTCTTGCCGATCGGCTTCTGCGCGGCCGCACTATCCCTGGCCGGCATCTCGCCCATGGTGCGCTCGACCTCCATGCGGTCGTTGCGATCCTTGAACGCCTGGAACTCGCGGATGGCTGTAACGTTGCCGGCCATCACGCCATCCCAGAGCTTCATCGCAATGTTGGCATCAAGCCGGTCACGAGCGACCTCGCGGAATTTCAGCTCAGAAAAATAATGCTTCCGCAAAGTCGGCAGCGTGACGAACATCGCAGCGGCAATCCGCGGATTGCTCCAACCGAGCGCGACTAACATGCTGACGCGATTCCGGTTTTGCTGGGTCGGGATGTGCTCGGGGCGACCGCGCTGGCCCCAATTGGCCGGCACCGGGTCACCGAACAAGTCGAAAATTTGGTCCATCGAGAAAAAAATCCCTGACTGGGTATTTGCGCGGTTGCCGCCCTTAAGGCTCCAGGGATTTCTACCCCCCCAGGGGTCCGCGAAATCTGCGCGCGCGCGCCTGCATCGTCTTCTTCGTGTGATGAGCCCCGCACAGACACTCGCCGTTGTCGG
This sequence comes from Bradyrhizobium sp. UFLA05-108, assembly GCF_059803455.1. Lineage (NCBI taxonomy): Bacteria > Pseudomonadati > Pseudomonadota > Alphaproteobacteria > Hyphomicrobiales > Nitrobacteraceae > Bradyrhizobium > Bradyrhizobium sp. UFLA05-108. The sequence continues at coordinate 86,518 of NZ_JBANAZ010000009.1, forward strand.
GATCGAACTTGTCACCGCCGTCCGACAGTTCATCCTTGTGGTCGGCGAACATGCGATGCTGAGGTGCGGCCTTCTCGCAGCGGACACCCCGCTCAACCCATTCGCAACGATAACCCGCACGACGCAGGACCTGCTCACGCCACTGACGATGCGCCTCCGACTGATAGTGCGGATCGGCGCTCTTTGGCGCCGGCTGGACGGTGCGCCCATCGCCCTTGGGTATTAGCGGCATCAATGTCGGAATCCGAGCCATCCTATCCTCGTAAACAAAAGCCCCCGTGCCTTTTCGGCCACGGGGCTCGATACGCAGTGAGGGATTGATGAAGCGCGCTTTTCGCTTCGGTCCACCAACTATCCGAGCACACACCTTACGGGAGCTCGAGGAGAGAGGCTTTGCAGTGTTTTGCGAATGGCTGATTCTACCTCAACGAGTCAAGCTGATCATGGAGTTGTGTCAACTGGCTTCTTCCGATGAGCCTTGCGCGACCTACGGCGGCTGCGCCGCGATGATCGATGTACCTTGCGCAGCAGATCCTGCTTCAATTCCTCACGCGCAGCCGCCGTCAGACTCTCGCAGCTTTCCTGATAACGGAGCTTGTCGACCTCTTCATCCTCAATCCAACCAAGAATTGAGATCACGCCGAATGTATGCGCAAGGCGCTGCCAATTGGCATCACTCTCCCAGAACAGTACAAACACGTATCCACTGACCAGCGGGATCCAACGTTCGACCTTGCGGCCGCGGATAACGGTGGTCTCCTGGTATGCCGGCACATAGATGCCGAAGCGCCGCTTCGCGAGTTCGGCCTCCGCCTCGCGCGATCTGACCTCGACGACGTACCATTTCGGCTCCCTGCCCAGCACTAGCTCCATCACTCGCGGATCGATCGGCGAGTAGGGCCGCGCCATCTCGGCACGCGCATCGGCAGACAATAGCTCCGCCAGGACCTCCGGCGAGAACGCATCCGGCAACTTCATTCGTTCGCTCCAACAATCTCGATCTCCCCTCGATTTGCTGGTCATCCGCCGATCGGCGGTTCGTCTTCGGAAACTGTACTCAGTAGGAACAGTTTCTCCGGGAGGATGGTTGGGAGCTTGCCTAAGGCCCCAAAACAATCTTCCCATCTCGAATTGGCATTGAAGACCAATGCCTTAGAAACCCATTTGGGAGGTTGGGAGGATTGGGAGCTTATTTCCAGATGTAATATGTGTGCCTGCGCGCGCGCACGCGGCGCGCATGTAACGTATGGAAACAAGCTCCCGAAATTCCCTCAAACTCCCAAACGCTGAAAACTCAACGGCTTATCGCGAATCAATTCCTCCCAAAATTGGGAGGTTGGGAGGATCAGATTTCGATCTCGGCCGCATCTATGGTCTCCTTTTCGCCGTCATCGCGCATGCGCAGCGGGTTGCCTTCATGGTCGACGAAGTCGTTCACGCCCTTCGTGAGCTTAATGTCGAGCCACCACATCACGTTGGATTGCTTGCTCTTGTAGCCTCGCTCGCTCATGGCGAGAGATAGGCCGCGGTTCTTCCAGGCGTTCTCGCCGGAGGCCTTGCACCATGCCTCGTAGACTTGATGCAGCACTGACGACTGCACGCGATCGCCGAGGCTGTCGCTGACGCAGGCGGCCAAGAAGCGGCCGAGCGGATCGGAGGCCGCCCTATACTCTGCCGTGGCCTGCACGACCTCCTCAGGCTCCTGCAGGCCCTTGTCGAGCCAGATCCGCAGACCGTCGAGAAGCCAGTTGAGAATGCCGGAGGCCTCGCCGCGCAGTTTGTCGCCGAGGTGGATGTCGCGATCTTCCTTCGGAATGGTGACGCTGAAGGGCACGAGGCGCACGCGGCGCCAGATGCCCTCATCAGTGCCGGAGATCGTCGGCCGGTAGTTTCCGCTCATCGTCAGTTTGAACTGCGGATAGAACTTGAAGAAGTCGCGGTTGAGGTGCCGCGCCTGGATCGGCTCGCCGCCGGTCACCAACTTGACCAGCGCTTCGGCGAGCTTCGCGCCCTTCTCTGGCTCGGACGTGCGAAGCATGCGCACGCCCGGCAGTATGGCGAGATCCGGCGTCGCCTGGCCGGCCCCGCGCGATTTGCCATGATCAAGGAAGGTTTCGATCGGAACGGTCTCGCCATAGTCGCCGGCGACATAGGAGACGGCATCCATCAGGACGGACTTGCCGTTCGATCCCTTGCCATAGAGAAACGCGAGCAGTTGCTCGGTGACGCCGGTGAGAGAGACACCGAGCCACTGCTGCAGAAAGGCCCGCATCTCCGGCCGCGGCTGCACGCGCTCGAGGAAAGTATCGAACACGGCGCGCGCGGATGCCGGATCATAATCGACCGGCGCCAACTTGGTGATCATGTCGGCCGGATCATGCGGCCGGAACTCGACATAGTCGCCCTCATCGCGCTTCGCGATCACCAGCGTGCCGTTGCGGACGTTGATCTTCATCTTGTCCGCGTCGAGCTTGTCGATCGAGACAGCGAAGTACGGCGCGCCGCGCTTGGACAGCGCCCCTAACTTGTTGACCGCCTCCGAGCTGCGACCCCATGCCGCGACCTTGTCGGAATAGAGCGTCTTGTTGCCCTCGCGATCTTCCTTGAAGACGAAGTCGCGTGCGCCCCGCGGCGGGTCCGGATCATCCTTGCAGCCGCTCTCGCGGATCGTCTCGGCCTCATCCTGGATCGACCGCACGGTATCGTGCTCAGCGATCTTGACGAGCTCTTCGGCGCCCTCGCGGCTCCAGCGGCGACCGTCCCACGATAACCACCCGATCGCCGGGCACCACAGCAGCCGCTCTTTGTATCGCTCGCGGAAACGCTCGGCGTTGCCAAGGTCGGTCAGCGGAAAGAAGCCTAAGCGCATGTTGCGCGCCTCGTCGGTCTCCGCCGCCGGCTTCGGAGGCTCGCCCCCCGCACCCCGGCCGCCGGGCGATGACGCCACAGCTCCCGTTTGGGACCTTGGCTTGCCATTCGACTCCTGCGGGGGCGCGGGGGCGGCGGACGAATCGGGAGGATTGAAATCGTCGGGCGGCGGCGCATCGCCGGGGAAGGAGGAGTGGCCGGCAGAGGATATGCGGTCGGCCGCGTCGGCATCCTCCCTGCGGCCGTCATCGCGAGTCACGCGCGCGCCTTTTGCCTGGCCGCGCGACCGGCTTTGGCGATCCGCCGCGGCGCGGCGGATCTCGTTAAGGTCGCGCGGTTGCGATCGGCCCTTGCGGAATCCGCTCTCGATCGTGGCGCGAACCGCGCGCAGACCATCGTCCTTGATCAGCCCGCAATCGGCGGCTGCGTTCTCGAGCGCGGCGCGAACGAAGCTCTCATTGAGCGCGCCGGCGGCGACGAGCTGCGCCAGCTTCAGGGCGGCGATGTTGAGAGCATCATTGCGACCGCCCTGCCCGGCCGTCCGCACGCCCTGCAGCTCGGCATCGAGGGCCGAGAGGCCGTATTTTCGGACCGCATCATCACCGGCCGCGATCGAGGCCTCGCCCTTGCCTGGTGGCGGCTTCACGCCGGCGGCCGCACGCGCGCCGATGCCGGATGCCGACGGCTTCTCCTCGAAGACACCGCGGCGCAGGATCAGGTCGACAAGCGCACCAGGCGCGGACGCCACGTCGAGCTGCTCGTCGCCCCAGGCATACGCCACGCCGTCATTGCGCACCGAGGGCGGCGCAATGACGTAGCCGCCGTCGCCGCGGATATCGATTCGTGAGCCCTTGCCGAGCAGGTTGGCGCGATTACCGATCTCGGCCTCATCGGGCAGCTGAAAATACAGGTGCACGCCGCCGCGCGGCGTCCGAGCGAACCTGGTCGACGGCAACTGCTCGCCGATCGCGCGCTCGAGGTTGAGCTGCAGCGCGGCCGCCTCGAAGACCTCGCCTGTCGTCTTGTCCTCGCCAGCGTCGACATCGACGATGAACGCGCCGATCGGCGCACCGGTTGGCAAGCCAATCATGGCCTGCGGCCAGCGCTGCCACCAGGCGCGAATTTGTGCCTCGTCGGTGGTTGCCAGCTTCAGCCCGCCCTCACCCTCGACGTCGCCCTTGACCAGCGGCTGCTTGGATTTGGGATGACAAGGGAAAATCGGCCAGCCGCGGGCGGCATAGGTGAGCGCGTGCTCAAGCATGCTCATTCCGGCTCGACCTCGACATCATCAGCCGGTACGGCCGCGGTGCGGGCTGCCGTGCCACGCTTCTTCGCCTCCTCGAGTCGATCGAGGATGATGCGATCGCTCTGGATCAGATCGATCAGCCGGACGATACCGGCGAAGTCGTCTCGCTTGCAGACCTGACCCGGGTCAGGTTCCTTCCGCGCGCCATCCCTCACCCAGAAGTCCTGGACAATCTGGATGCGCTCCATCTCCTCGATCGCGGACTGCTGCATGCGCGCGAGATTGGTCTTGCCGGGCGGCTTCATTGGCGGCCCTCCGAAGCGCACGTCAGGCCGCATTCGGCGTCGAATTCTAAATCGTCGGCATCATCGAAAAACCCAGGTGTGCGCCGAACCTCCTCGAGGAGGCCAGCGATGCTGTCCCGCTTATCGAACCAACCACGCTCCTGTTTGCCCTTGTGCTCGCTCTCGTTGGCGATCCACCACGCGGCTCGCGATGGGTCGCTCCGGATGATCCGCTTTTTGATGGCGCGCCCCTTCAGGAAACACAGGTCGCAGTTGCCTTCCCATGGCTCCAGGCCAAGGTCGAACGGCTGCTCGCGCCAGAATGCCTTGATGCCAGCCTTGACAACCTTTGCCTTAGACAGAGGGTAAATGCATTTCCGACCGCGCTTCTCAGCGTTCTCCATTCCCTTGAAGATTCTGAGCCCCTCGTCATAGCGAAGCCCGATCACCTCAGCATAATGGCCGGGTACAAGGCCGAGTGACGCAGCAAAATCCGTCATCGGCTGGACCTTGAGGCGGTCTGTACACCAGCGCTCTTTCCAGTTCGGGAGGCGCTTCTTGCGATCGATCATCGCCTGGAATGGCTCACCGAGCCGGCTTGCCAAGTTGTATTCGACGAGTTCGAAGCCGGCGTCATTGTCTCGATATTCGACCCAGTTGACTCGACATCCCCAGCGCGAGGCGCATTCGTGGACGAAGCGCAGTGTTTCCTCTCGCTCTTTGCCGGTATTGGCGAAAACTACTTGGAAGTCGGACGGGAGTTTCCCATCATGGGCCCGCAAGATTTCGTGCAACATATAGGCCGACGTGCGGCCACCGCTGAACGAGATCATTGCCGGACCTTCAATGAGGTAGGGATTGGGCCGCGTCATTTTCTACGGCCTCGATCCGTGTTTCGACAGGCGCGCCTTGTCCTTGGTGGCTTCGTCGATCAGATTGACAAGCCGTCTAAGAGCGATTTCCGTTAGCTCCCAGACCTGCTTGCAACTGGGGCCATCGGGAGTGTTGAGCGCCCCAGGAATTAATTGCCGCAGGCGAATATACGCGTCCGACAGCTCATTTTCGGCCGCTCTCCACTTCTCGACCTGCGAGACAAGCCGAGCGTTCTCCTGCTCGGCTTGGTTTCGAGCTGCGGTCAGTCGTTCGACCTGTTCGGCGCGCGCCAGCATGTCTCTGTCATGCTGAGTTTGCAGGTCAAATACCCCATGCTTTTTGTCGTCATCGCGCCGGTTGAGAGCGACGGCGCCCCATGACAGGCCGCCACGACGGATATAGACGCAGGTATTGCCGAAACGATCTTTGATCGACTGTAGGTCAGCGATCAATTTCTCGATCTTGACCATCTGGTCATTGTCGTCGGTCGGCGCTTCCCGTCCTGCCGGAGCGCGAGCGAACGTCATGTCTGCGCCGACTGGAGCTGCAGACGCCCACCACCATTGCGGGTTGTCGTTGTGCTCAGGAAGCGGGAGAGAGACTAGCACGCCATTGATAACGCTCATTTCATAGTGCAGGCCATCATCAATGTACGTGTCGCCGTCCATCGGCTGCGTTTTCGCGGCGCACCACATTGTTCCGTCGCCGCGGACTCTAATTGCCATTTCGCGGCTCCCTGCTTGCGGGCTCCAAGCGAAGGGCCTCCGCGGCTTTATGCGCCATGTCCCCGATGTTGTGGAGCACATCAAAGGCGGCGCGGACTAGCCTTCGAGCCTCGGCGGCGGGCATTCGTGTTTCATCGTTACGATCGAACTGCCGCTTCTTGGTGTGGCAGGCGGCAGCGATCTTGATCAGCGGAGCGCGCGTTTCCGCCCTAATCCTCGTTTCCAGCGATGGCCTCGGTTCGTAGATGTTCGCATCTTGAGCAGGAGCGTCGGTCACCGGCATTCTCCATTAGGCGCTTCTTGCTCGACGGTGCAGCCGTAGAGTTGAGCTGGAGTGGGTCGCGCGCGACCGGGCTCACCGAATGCCCAGAACAGAACTGCGAGAAAAGCGACGGTCAGCATCAGTCCGCCTGCTACTTGGTATGGGCTCATGTCACTCCCCCCGCCGGCACAACGCCGGCCGCGTTCAACCAATCGTTGATCTTGATCGCGGCGAGCCGCCGCGCGTCCATGATGTCAACGGCCGGCCACCAAGCGAGGCTGGCACTCGCATCGGGCAACCGAAGGCGGAAGCAGGCTCTGGCACGCGCGCCTTGCGCCGGCATGATCTCGCCGACCTGGACGCGGCCGAGCATGATGACCTCACGGCCGAGCGCGATCGGCTGAAACGCCACCACGCCCTCGTGCAATTCCCCGCTCATGATCTGTCCCGGCCCAGCCCCGTGTTCCGCTTAGCGCTTCTTTTTCGCCGAGGCTTTCTTTGCCGCCTTGGCAGGGCTTGCCTTCTTCGCCGGCGCCGCCTTCTTTGCCGCCGACTTGCCCTTCGCAGGCGTATCCGGCTTCTTCGCCTTCAGAGGTGGCCCATCATAGCCCTTGGTGCGGAGCGGCGGCGGCAGCCACCCGGTTGCGGGGACGTTGGCGATCGCAAATGCCGCGATCTCCTGCCCCTTCTTGCCTTCTTGCTGACGCGCAGCATCGGCGCCGACGGCTTCCTTGATGGCCGCCAGACACAGCGCCTTGGGCACGCTGGCGAAATAATCCTTGGCGTCGAACGCGCCGCGAAGAGCCGCATTCATCGCCTCCGGCTTGATGGCATCGCAAATCAGGCCGGTATTGCCCTTCAGGAGGTTGTCGTCATTGCTGGAGAAACGCTGGAAATCGAGCGCCGCGCCGGCGACAAGCGCGAGCAGTGCGATACGCTCGGCAGGCTTCAGGGCCTTGGCGAGATCAAGGTTGTCAGCGAATTTCTTCGAACCGAGCAGATCAAGCTTTGATGCGCCGAGACCGGAGACGTGGGCGCGAATGCCGTCGCAGTTCGCGTTTGAGGCAAGCGCTGCCAGCAGAGCGGAGATCGCGAGATCTTGATCCTGAACCAGAGCCGTCTGGGCCGCGATTGTCAATTGAACCGAGAGGCGCTGGATCAGTGCCTGCGAAAGATCGGGCTCGGCGGCCTTGGTGGCTTTCTTCGGCGCGGCTTTGATCTCCGGCGCCTCACCGGCCGTCGGCGGCCGCGCCGCGGCTTCCGACTTCGTTGCCGCCGGCGGCCGGCTGATGCCGTACATGATCTCGAGCGCACCGTCCTCATTGACGGCGACCATGCAGCCAAGCTTCGCCTTCTGCTTGTCGGTGAAGGCGCGCGGGAGCACGGATGCCTCGAGCCGCTCGATCTCGTCGCTCGCCGCCCGCTCGGCCTCCCAATCATAATCCTGCGCGCATTCGATCTCCTCGTGCCGTTTGGAGAGCTGCTTGGCCTGCTCCGCCTCCTCCGGCGTAAAGAATTTCGTGACGTCGACGCGCGTTGTCGGCCAGCTACGCCACGACTTCGGCAGGTCATCCTCGATCGCCGCCCATTGCCAACCCTGCTCAACGACTAGCCGATCGCATTCCTTTGTCAGGCGCTCGCCGACCATGGCCTTGAGCAGCACATCATCGGAGACGATATGCTGCTCCTTGAACAGGTCCTCGGTGACGTGACCGCCGCGGTGTCGATAGGAGTCGATCCCGACGAAATTCACCAGGGCGCCGATATCCTCGTTGGGCTTGACCCCGAGCTCAGCCCGGATGCTGTGCCGATCGAGATCGTTCTCTTTCGAAAGCTTCTTGTAGAGCTTGTCCTGGCTCTTATGATCGGCCGCCAACGTGAACGCCTGCGCGATCTCGGCCTTGATCTCGCCTTTGCGCCATACATCACGAATGGTCGGCGACAAGCGCCCGAGCGCGAGCGCCTGGCGCACCTGCTTTTCCGTCATCCCGTATTGCTGGGCGATCTCCTCATGCGTCTTGCCGCGCTCCTCGAGTCTGGCGAAAGCCTCGTACTGGTCGACGGGATGTAGCTGCTCGGCCGTGATCGCGGTGACGAGCGAGTATTCGAAGGCCCGGGTCGCGTCGACGTCGTGCAACGTGCAGTTCACCAGGTGGTCGGCGCCCTCGCCGTAGATCATGCGAAACGCCGCCAAGCGCCGATTGCCGTTGGCGACGGAATAGAAGCCGCCGCCCGCATCCTTGACGATCAAGTTTTCGATCTGGCCCTGCGCATGCAGGTTCGCGGCGAGCTCGGCAATACGCGCATCGCGGCCAGCAATGCGGGCATTGATGCCCTCGCCATCCTCATGGCCGAATTTCAGCTTGTTTAGCGGGATCTGCAGGTCAGACATTGATCTATCACCATTTGAAAAGGATCGCATCGAAGCGATCGCCAAAGTTGGGGACGAAGAAATCGCGAAAAGCTTCCGGGCTGTCGAAGCCGTCGGCATGGGCTTCCGCACAGAAGTCGTTTGCAGTGTCGCCGGGCGACCAGAACACCACACTGTCGCCGGCGCGCCAGCAGCGCGGGCCGTTGATCCGGCAAACCGGGTAACGCTCGCCATTCGGCGGCACGACTTCACTGTGCAGGATCTCAAGCTGGTAGACGCGCACACCGCCGTCCGCGACGCGGACATCGCCGATTAGCTCGCGATCAGGCGTGCGCGATTTCCACCAGAGCTGGAGATCGTAGGGAATCGAGTGCCCGATCGGATCCCACTCCAGGAGTTTTCGGCCGCGCGCGCCCAATCGGCGCATGGTCTGACGCTTGACACGTGCATCGCCGATATCTTCGCCGCGGCGCTGGCGCAGGCCGGCGCGGATATAGGGCAACATGTCCGAAACCGAGAAACTGATCAGCATGGATCACCCTCCTTGAGACAGGCGGCGCGCCAGCGGCGAGGCCGACGAACCGTCCGGATTGCGCTTCAGCGCGTTGGCTTGTCCGCGCAACCGATCTCGGGCTTGGTGAAATCCGGGATCTGCATCACCGGCTGGCTGTTCGCCTGGGAGGGCACGAGCCGCTTCACGTCGAACCAGTGGCCGCTCTTGGGTCCACCGCTCTTCTCGTCCTCTCCGATGGGCCGAACAATTGCCTGGACACACCCATAAAGGTCGAAACAAATGGATTCGCAGACGCCCTCAATGTTGGTCACGACATCGCGAACGCGGCGGCCGAGCAGTTTGAAGCTTGGATGCATTAGTCTTCTCCTTGGTTGGTGGTTTCGATGAGATAGCTAGCGGCTCTGCCGAGCGGCGAGGCTGCCGAGCCATCCGGATTCCGTTTCATGGCGTGAAAGATGTCCGCCGGCGGGCAGCCATATTGCAGTAGCATCGACATCAAAATCGCGCCGTCCGAGACCAGTACGTCGATCGGCGAGTTGACCTTCTGGGCGTTACAGAACACTTCCATGATTGGCCCCAGGATTTCCCGCTCCACACAGGTCAGCTCGCGACCAAGACCAACCTTGTAACGCTGGCCTTCGTGCTCGATCGCGATGGTTTCGTGCGAGCGCCGATTGGCGGGACGGCGACGAATATTCATGCCGGCTGTTCCTGCCGCAGCCGCCGCGCGCCGCGGCGCATCCACCAGCGCCGCGGCTCGCCTGGTGCATTGGCCCAGATCACACGGCCGCCGTGGATCTCGAAGACGTCGCCGGCGAACGACACGCGATCGTCCCAGGTGAAGCGGGTCTCGAGCTGGTCCCATTGCTCGAAGCCGCCCGAGGAGTGGGTCAGGCGCCCGTTGCAGCGCCAGATCCTGCGCCAGGGCCTGACCACGTAGAGGCTGTGATAGAAGATCACCGTGTTGATGTAGCAGCAGTGCGGGCGCGCCAGTTGCGGGCCCGGCGCCTTGGTGAGGATCGGCTCCCAGATCACGAGCTGCGAGGGCCGCGGCCGCGCCACCAGGCAATCGCTGATGTCTGGCGGCGTCAGCCGCTTGATCGCGTTGTGATAGACCCAGCCGAGCTTGCCTCGCAGGCCACAAGGGCGCACCTCATGCTCGCTCCAGGCGTCCCGTGCGCGCCACAGCCGCGGCCGGAAGCGATGCGGTTCTATGGTGTCGCTCACGCGTCCTCTCCCCGCACGCGCTCCCAGCGGCCGTTCTTCACCTCGAAGAGTTGCCCAGTCGAGCCGCGCCGCCGCTCACCATCGGGGCGGCCGATCGCGGAGGCCTGCGGCGGCCAGTCTGGCGCGGTCGCTTCGTCCGCCTTCTTCCATTGTTCGCACCAGCCGAGCGGGTGCACCGGGCTGCCGGAAAACTCGCTTTCTTTGTTGCCGCACTGGAGCAGGAGCGGCCCCAAGCAATGCGTGCAGGTCGAGCAGGTCTCCTTTGGCTTCATGGAGAAGTCACTACGTCGCTCATCGACGTAAGCCTGCCCGCTCGCCGCGATGGTGCCGCTCAACATTTTCATCGCATCGTCGTGGCTCTTGGCGCCGAACAGCATCAACTTGACCGGGATGCCGATCGAGGAGAGATCGAGGTGGTGCGTCTTGCCGTCTTTCATGTGGAGCCACGCGCCGCGAGGCAGGCCGATCAGCAGCACCGGCACACCGTCGCCCTGTCCTTCCGGCGAGATCGCGAACACGAACTTCTTTTCGATGTCCCCGGCCATCAGGTGTCCACCTTCTTGAACAGCGGCTCGCGCGGCGAGCGAGTGACTATGCGTTCGAAATAGGCCTCCGCCGCACCGGGCGGACATTCATGCGGCAGCTGCCGGTATTCCGTCGGACCAAAGAGCGGCGGCTGCCATGGCTCTCGGTGCTGTGGCACGATTTCCCATTCGAGCTTGCCGCCGCAGATAAAGCAGGGATGTCCTGGAGGGTTGGTCGCCATCACTTGCGAACCTTGTTGTTGTGAAGCGCTTCCGCATCACAAGACAGGCAGACGTGAACATTGACGAAGTTGAATTCGCGCATGACCGACACAGCCCGATCGCAGCAGGCACAATTCGCTCTGAATCCTTCAGGCATGTGGTGCATAGAGATCGAGCGGTAGGCGCGCCAGCGCCGCAGATCATCGATCGAGGTGGTCGGCTCAGGGGTGCGCAAGTAGCTCATGTTCCGACCCTCTCATCCGTGCCGTCCCAAACGAACTCGCCATGGGCGCCGACCGGCAGGTACTTGTTGCAGCCACAGCAGAAGGTCGAACCGTAATAGCCAGGATTGGCAGCATAGGTTTCGGCGATCTGGCGCGGCATCGAGGTCTTCACGCCGCAGCCCTTGCCGACCTTGTCGAGCATTGCCTGGGTCCAGAACCTCCCCGTAATGGCTGTTTTTTCCGGATGGTCTGGATTCGGCTCGAACTTGACGTAGCCATACTTGGCATAGCGGTCGCGCTCTTCCTCAGTCAGGTCGCGCAGGCTCGCGGGTGCCGCTGTACCGACATGCACGTAAGAAAGCCGCACCGGCCGTTTGAAGCCGGACTTCATGATCTCGGTTGGACACATCGTCCAGTGGTCAACGTGCTGGCCGTCGGCGCGCGTGGCGCTGTTCGGCACAGGCGCTGAAGCGTCATTGGTCGGCTCTTCGCCGCTCACGGTGCAACGGGTCATCAGGATAGCCTCCGCAGTTTCGGCTCGAGCCAATCCGGCTGATCGGGGCCGGCCGTCTGCACGATCTCAAACGAGGTCCGGAGTGGTGTGCGCTGGAAGATCGCCTTCGCCGATCGCCCGCACTCCCTGCAGGTGACTGGCGCCTGCATCGCCTTCTCGACCTCGAGCACTTTCCAGCTGGTGAAGTCGGCCGCTGCACAGAACGGGCATGGCACGATGCAGCTGACATCGAGGCCAAAGCCTTCGATGCGTTTGTTACGCTCGAAGCGCTCGAGATATTCCCGCATGCTATTGGGTTGCGGCATTGCCTGGTCCTGTCTGATTTACAACTAGCCGGCGGGACGGTGGCTGGGCGGCGCACTGGGACGCGGAGGTCCGCTGCTCGCCCGTTCGGGCAATTTCGAGCTCCAGCGCGTGTCGCTGGTTCCGAGCGGTCGGAATTTGATGATGAGCGAGCCGCGCGTCTTGAAAAGAAAGCCGTCGGCGGCATCGATAACAGCCCGCGCATCTGCCGCGCTCAGCTCATGTTGCAAGATTGCGTTATGCAGGCCGAGCACCCAGGCACGCGGCTTCCCGTCGAGGGGGAAGCCGTCATAGATGCTGCCCGGGATCTCCTTCCCGCGCAGTTTGTCATGCAGCACGAGTTTGCCCGCGGCGCCGTTCTCCCACCAAAGGGCGTGCCGACCGCAATCACACCAGCGCACCTTGAAGTCGGTCCTGGACGGCGCGACGATATCGAGACAGTCCTCGCAAAAGAGCAGTTTCATGCGGCCTCCAGTGATCGCTTAAGAACGGGATGGGCGGTAAATCTCTCGACATCGTCAGGCCGCGTGAGCGCGTCGCGGCAGCCAGGCGCGATCCAGTAAGGCGCCTGGGGACGGCGGCCCTTGATCCAGACGAGCCAGATGTAGGCGGTCGCTGTGCCGCCCTCGGGCTCCCAGCGGCCCTTGCAGCAATTGACGCGTTCGGCGAAGAAGGCGATAACCGTCGGCGGGTGGACCTGAAAGATGCGCTCATAGCGCCCCTCGGTCTCCAGCCATTGCAGACGCATGAACATCGCAACGCCGACGTTGGCCTGCCTGATCGCGCGCAGCACGAAGGCCTCGGCCTTCTCGCCAAAGGGGGGGTTGGTGATGATCCAGTCGGTCTCACCGGTCATCTGGTCGCATGCCTGCTCGGACAGGAAATCACCGAAATCGCCATAGCCGTACTTGAAGATGTCGCTGGCGAGGACCTCGGCAAAATACTCTTCAAGCACCTCGGCGATGTGCCCCTCGCCGCAGGCCGGCTCCCAGGCGGAATAGCGCTGGGCGTCGATCTTCAAATGCGCAAACACCCGCTCAATCAGCGCCCGTGTTGCCCAAGGAGGCGTCGGGAAATAGTCAAGGCTATCGTCCGGCTCGACACGCGATCCCATGATGGCGCGCGCGCCGTTGATCACGCCGCCATCGTCGATTGGGTCAACCAGGATGGCGCGGCTGCTTTTGATCCGATCGCGGGTAGCGATACAGAGATGCTCGAACACATCCTCCGCGAGACCGGCTGCCTTCTGCGCCTTGGCCGAGAGCTTGCGATCGACGCCGACCTCATCCAGCGTTACGCGGATTGTGTCGTCGGCCTTGCGCCGACGCCCCTCCGCGATCTGGCCTGCTTCCTTTGCCGCCAGAAGCAGCGTGCCGAGCCGCCGCTCGGTGCGCATCTGGATCTCGGTCGCATCCGCCAGCAGCGCCCGGTCCTGGATCTGCCGGGCATAGAGCTTGACGTGCGCGAACTCGTCGCGCAGCGCTAGCACCTGGTCGACGCGCGTTGCTTCCGCAAGCGCGACCCGGGCACGATCATAGGCGGCGAGCATGGTCATGGCGCGTCAAGCGTTCCTCAGCTGGTATCCGGCGCCTTTGACCAGGTTGACGGTCAGACCGATGCTCGGAAGCGATTGCTTCAGATCGGCAGCCAGGCGGCCGACCATCAGGCCGGCAGTCGCCGGCGGTTTGCCGTTCCAGAGCTTGTCGTTGATGAAGGAGATCGCGACGACGTTCGGCCGCGCCCGCGCCAGGATTGCCAGGAATTGCGCCTCGCGATCGGCAACCGCGATCGACTTGCCGGCATAGGTGATGCTTTCCTGGTCCTCGGCCTGGTTGATCCAGACATCACCGATTTTCTCACCCGCCGGCTCATCACTGGGGCGCTCATCATCGGGCTCGTCCGCCGGCGCGTCCTGCTCGGCGACCTCACTCTTCGGGGTCGGGGGCGGAAGGAGCTTCGGACCGGTATCCTCCGGGATATCGATCTCGACGCCGCCTTCGATCGCGCGCGCATCCGTGGGCTGCTGCTTACGTGGCGTCACCCCGATCGCCGGCACCGTGCCAAGATTGAAGAAGAAGGCGCCGGTCCGCTTCAGCTCGCAGGCGATCGGAATGCCGTCCTTGTCGTGGACGATGCGGAGCTTGCCGGCATCGTCCTCGGTGCCGAGCAAAACGCTGTATGTCGCGCTCGCCTTGAAGCCGACCTGTTTCACCAGCTCGCTGCGGATCGCAACGATGGTCTTGCCGTGCTTGCTGATGCTGAGGCCCGCCGGCGCTTTCGTCTTGCCGACAGCCAGCACTATGCGCTCAAACGCCATTGCCAGTCTCCCTGATTGGAAATCCATTGTGCTCGACGCCGTCGAGGAGGCGGCCGGCCTTGGCCTTGCCGACGCCAAGCATGTAGGCTGCGGCCTGCGAACCACGCTGAAGCTCCGGCTCGCGGTAGACGAGCGTGGCCCCGCAAGCCGAGACCTTTTCCGCCTCGGTTAGAGGCCGAAAGTTGCCCCACTGTTTGAAGAAGAACGGCACGCCCGCTGCAGCGCATTGATCGCGCAGCGAGCGTGCCCAGTCCGGGTGCATCGGGCGGGCGCCGGGGCCAGATTCGCCGCCTACGATGACCCAGTTGAGCCTGTTGATCGGTTTATTATGCGAACCTTCGGGACTGTCGTCTGGCACGCACTGCATACCACGAAGCGCATCTGTGGGCTCTGGCGTTGCCAGATTCAGCGCATGCAGCGCGACATGCCCGAGCAGCGGCTCGATCGAGACGAAGCGCACAGCCGCGGGTGTCGCCTGCAGATGTGGAACGCGCTCATCTGTCTCCGGCTGTCGCTCGGCCGAGACACCGAGCCAGACATTGGGCAAAGGCCAGTCGACCTGCTCGAAAGCAGCTGCCGCGCAGGGAGAATTTGTCAGCTCGACGCAGAGCGGTCCGAACCATTCGTCCATCGAGTCGGAGCTCGCATGGAAGGTCTCGACAGCGGCAGAGACATAGCCCCGCATTCGCTTCGCTCGCTTTGTCAGCACCTGGAACGTATGCTGCGGCGAAAGCGCCATCACCGCGAAGATCTTGTCGATCCACTCTTCCGGCACAAAGTCGGCGAACAGATCCGTCATCGAGCAGACGAAGATCATCCGCGGCTTTTTCCAGCGCAGCGGTTGCGTCAGCATCTTCTCGTCGAGGAAAAGCTCAATATCGTTGCGGTGACCTGGCTTGAATGGCAGCCCGGTGCCAAGGCGCAGGTTAAAACCTTCCGCGTAGCAGCCGGCGCAGCCGGTCGTGGCATGCTCGCAATGCCAGCCGACCTTGCCGGTTTTCCTATTGCGCGCGCGGATCGGATTCCAGGAGGCATCCGTCCATTCGATCTTGGAACGATCGGCCATCAGTGCTGCCCCTCCGTTGGATATCGCGCCGGCAGCCCGAAGCTTTCGATCAGGTTGCCGCTATCGGCCCAGCCGGCATGGCCGAGCCATGCGGCAAGGAATTGCTGCAGCTGCTCGTCATCACCGCGGGCGCGCAAGGCAGCGATCTTGCGCCGCGCGCGGATCACACTGTCGCGGCGGAGCAGCTTGTGGCTGGCCCAGATACGGTAGCCGAGGAAATTGACGCCGCGGGAGACGTTCGCGACCTGCCATTTGGAGAAGCGAAGCCCGAGCTCGCGCGCGGCATAGATCTCGATCGCATCTTTCAAGCGCCGTAGATGATCGGCCGAGCGACCGAGCACGACGAGATCGTCCATGTAGCGGTACCAGAGCCGCTCGCCGAGCTCTTGCTGCAGATGTCGATCGAGCGTGGCGCCGGCGTACAGATTGGCGAAGATCTGCGAAGTCAGGCTGCCGATCGGAAGCCCAATGCCGGTGCGCGGCACCATGGCCTCGATCAGGCCAAGCGTGGCGCGACAGGAGATCTTCGCCTCGATCAGCCGCCACAGCACACTGCGCTCGATCGAAGCGAAGTAGCGCGAAAAATCGGTCTTGAGGAAATAGAGCTCGCCGCCTGTTGCCTCACGCCGAAGGTCGCTCTGCAGGCAGATCACGCCGGCGTGCGTGCCCTTGCCCGGCCGGCAGGCGAACGCCCGCGGCAGAAGCGCGGTATCAAAGATTGGTGCGATCACCAGGCAGAGCGCCTGCTGCGCGATGCGATCGCGGAACGGTAGGGCCGAGATCAGCCGGCGCTTGGGATCGAGGATGTAGAACTCGTGCGGCTCGCCTGGCGCGTAACACCCTCTGGCCATGTCCCGGGCGAGGTCTGCGAGGTTGAGCGCAGAGAATTCCTTGAATGCGAGATAGCCAGGCGTCAGGCGCTTGCTGCGGGCTGTCAGCCGAAGCGCGGCTTCCATGTTTTGGGGCGAGGTTATCCGGCCGATGAGGTTGCGGTAGCGCCGCGCCATTGGCTTGCATTCCCGGTAAAAAGCCGGCCGCGGGTCTCGACGGCAGATCCTTGCGGAATCGCCGCTACGCCCCGCTCTGCCGGACCGCGCAGTGTGTTCGCCGAAGCGGGACAGGCGGGCTGACCACCGGTTTTCGGCCGAAGCCCGAAATACCGATCGCAACGTTGACGCTCTCGCGCCAACGCGCGCAGGCCTGCCGGCAACACCGTAGTCGATGCCGAGCAATTGTACCGAATGGTCACTGCGGCCGCGGGCGCCGATGTTCTCGTTCGAGTTGTCCGCCCAGTTGTCGAGGTTCGCGTAGCGCGAGCCCGCGTTGCCCTCGTTCCACCAGGACCCGCCGAGGATCGAAGCGCGCGGCGACATCATTGCCCCGCCTGCCCCATCCGCGCAGCCGAGCCACGCGAATTTCTCTGATTGTTATCTTGTAGCTTGAGCTTCCGCTGCCAGGCATTCAGCATCCCGCCCGGCTGTGCGAGGAGCGCCAGTGCCGCTGCGTGCTGCCGCGGCGTCAGGATCTTGACGTCACCGCGAGCAAGGAAGCGCATATAGGCCCGCAAAGTCGCGAACTCGGCATCAATGGCATAAAGCCGAGAGACCTGCCGCGACTTCGCCGCATGATAGAGGCCACCAATCGGAGCAAACAGCGCCGCAAGCACGGTGTCGCGGAGGACGCCATGCTTGCGGGGGCTCGTCTGCAGGATCGGATAGAGATAGGTCACGAAGGCCTCGTATTTCTCGACGATCGCCAGGGCCTCGGTGGCCGAGTTGTCGTCCCTGACGATCGTCGAATGCGTGGTCACAATGGCGTCGCTGTCGCGCCGCTAACCAAGCTGCAGGTGGTCACTGCGGCCGCGGGCGCCGATGAGCTCGACCGAGTAGTCCGCCCAGTAGTCGAGGTCCGCGCAGCGCGAGCCCGCGTCGCCCTCGCGCCACCAGGACCCGCCGAGGAGCGAAGCGCGCGGCTCATCGGGATCGCCATCATGACCCCAGACCCAGAGATTGCCGGTTGCCTGCATCAGGCCAAAGCGGCTGGTGCGCGCGGCATCGAGACCTGTCTTACGCGGATCCTTGCTCGCCGACGTTTTCTCGGTGACGCCATAAGCGGCGATCGCAAATTCCTCGAAGGAAAGCAGGCTCTTGCCATGATGCTGCATCAATGCACGAGCTGCGGCATAATCGAAGCGCTCGAACGGTTGCCCCGTCCGTGTCGACGGATCGATCGGAAGATCATTGCCGTCGGCAATGAGCGCGTCGAAAGCACTCGTGCCGACCTTCAAATGATCGACGCCGGTCAGGTAGATGTCGCACCAGAATTGGCGCCCCGGCGCCGTCACCAGCACCATGCCGCGCGGATCGGCGCAGGCGGGACCAAAATTACGGTCATGCAGCGAATACGGATTGATAGCCGGGTCGATATCGCCGCCCGCGCGTGCCGCGGCATTGCCACCTGGCGCGAAATGAAATCCGCCTAAGCAGCTATCGCCGCCGCCCTCGGCA
Organism: Bradyrhizobium sp. UFLA05-108; assembly: GCF_059803455.1. Taxonomy (NCBI): domain Bacteria; kingdom Pseudomonadati; phylum Pseudomonadota; class Alphaproteobacteria; order Hyphomicrobiales; family Nitrobacteraceae; genus Bradyrhizobium; species Bradyrhizobium sp. UFLA05-108. The sequence continues at coordinate 104,565 of NZ_JBANAZ010000009.1, forward strand.
AATTTCACTGCAACAGGCGCGCCGTCGACAATCTGGACGAGGTAGTCGTTGCCGGGCTCGAGGCTCGTGATCTTCACCTCGGTATCACCGCCAAAGCTCACGCCGGCAAAGACCGTCCCGGCCTTGACCAGCAGGCGGCTGAGGCCGTCGATCATCAGCGCCGGCGATGTTGCATCAAGCTTTGTCAAAAGGGCGCCTGCCCCATCCGTTCTCGCAAGTACGTTCATGTGTCACGTTCTCCAGGTTCACCGGCTCAAGGCCGGAATTTCAGTGTGCGCGAGCCTCGCGCAGGGCTTCATCATTGATGCTCGGCCGCTCAATGAGCAGCGGGCAGTTTTCGCAGACGCGGTCGAACCTCATCGGCTCCATCGCGCCGTAATGGTCGAGAGCGATGCCGATCAGGCATTGCCCGCAGCATTCGTTGGCTTCCGCGAGAGACATCGGGCGCGCGCTCATGCGATGGTCGCTTCATCATTGCGGGCGAGCCAGCCGGCGCGGTCGTCACCGAGGCGCTTGTCGAGCTGCGCCTCGGTTTCGGGCCAAAGGTGCATATCGTGCACCAAGCGGTCATAAGTCTTCAGCCACCAGGCAGCGATGTCGGGATCAGGATGTTTGTAGCCGAGGATCTCGGCCGCATGCATGAAGTGCATCTGGAAATGATGCGGCAGCTCATCGAGCGAGCGCAGATATAGGCCCGCGAGTTCGTCCATCCATTCCATCCAGGTCGCGACGCGGCTTTCGACCGCGCCGTGAATCGAGATGTCGTAACTCGGCCCCGTGAAGGAGCCGCCGCCCGGCTCGAACGGCGTGAACAGCACGCGACCATCCATCGCCGAGACCAGCACGCATCGGCGAAACCAGCGCAGCAGATACTTTGACGGATGATATTTCGCGATGCCGTCCGGGCCGCGCACCGCCGTCAGCAGCACCGTCTGCTGCATGAACGGAATCGCGTGGCACCACGCCTGCGTCACGGGCCCCTTCATCGCTGATACTCCTCAGTTGTCGTCGATTGCCCTTTCTCGTGGCGGAATGCCTGCCAGGCCTCGCCGCGCAATAGCGGCAGCATCACGCCGAGGGCCATCAGCCAGCGCGAAGTCGGCTCGCGATCGGCGCTGGCGTAAAACGCCTCCAGGATGATCACGACGGCCATTGCCGCGCGCGTGCAGCGGATGCCCTCGGTGGGCTGGCTATCGGCGTGGCGGATTGCGGCTGGGAGCTCGCCAAAGCGAGCATCCGGAAAAGCCCAAAGCGCCGGCCGCGTCAGCGTGTCCTGGACGAGCCCGATCAGCTCATTGAGAGTCTGAGACAGCGGCTTCATGTCAGGCCTCCGACGAGGAGACGCGGACGGCGGGCGCTTCCGAGGGGATGTCGAAGCCCCCGCCGTCCACGATCCGTCGGAGGGCGCCGGCGGAGTCTCTCGTCAGCGATCGCCTCAGTTGAGAAGGCGTGAAGCCGGGCATATCGCCGAGCGAACGAACATGGGGACCGCCCGGCGTGTGTCGCTGACGCCGGGCGGTCCCGGGCTCGCGCTCGCGCGAGGCCCATACCGCGCACGCAAGACTGAGCGCGGTGAAAACCAAAGCAATCGAGATCAGGATCTTGGCGACAATCATCGGGACAAGACTCCTCGTTCGCAGGACGGATGGTCCTGCGGCGGGGTTGGCTCGAAACGCGGTGGGTTACTAAGAAGCGAGGGACCTATGCGCCTTCGCCCATTGGGCTATGGCGGCAGATGGATGATCGGCCCCTCGCGGATGTCGTGTGACGTCACGGGTGAGCCGCCGGGGAATCCAGCCTCACGGACAGGATCATTCTCACCATTGATGAGAATCGTTTGTGCCGGCGGCTCGCCGGTGACGTAATAAAGCTGGTCGACGCGACAATTCATTCGGCGAGCTCCGCCTTGAGTGCGCGCGCATAACTCTGGGTTGCTTCGTCGAGGCTCTTCTTCATCGCGCGCAAAGCGCTGCGACGGCGGACCTCTTCGATGTAGCCAGTAGCCTTGCCCTCACCGATCGTGAGCAGCACCTCGCGGCCGATATCGTGCTCATTGACGCAGAGCAGCTTGGCCAGAATCTGCGCGTTTTCGGCGCGCGCTCCGCAGAGCAGCTTCTGGCAGGTATTGACCTCCTCATCGATCAAAAAGCTGAGCGTTTTCGCGGCGTTACCTTCAGTCAGCAAGCTCTTCACTTTTTGCATGACTGGGGAAATCTGATTCCCGGTTTGGAAGTCGTGATTCCGGTTTTGGAAGTCGTCAAATTTGCTAGTTCCGCGGCGGGAACGTACCTTGCCTGTCATGGCTGTTCTCCCACCGACTGGAGGGGCTTTGCATGCATCAGGGTCAAACATTCGTAGGTGAGCCAATCGATGCCACGCTGGGAGGCCACGGCAACGATCGAAGGCCACAGGTTGATCGAGATGCTCTCGCGGCGCTTCATCTCCGAAGCGGTCGATGAGGCCTTCAGCCCAAATGTGCGAGCAAATTTGGCGGGACCGCCGAATACGGCGAACACGTCCGACACCGTCTTTTCCGAATCACCCTGTCCCATGTCAATGGTGCCTACATGATTCGTGTTGAATTGGTCAACATGACTTGTGTCAACACGATTTGTGATCCTTGGCCCATGCAGACCATGGGCGATCGACTGCGCCGCGCGCGCAAAAATGCTGGATTTGATAGTGCGATGGCCGCCGCCAAACGGTTCGGCTGGCCGGCGTCGACCTACGCGGCACACGAGAATGGGCAGAACCAATTTCCTGTGGACGTCGCCGAAAAATATGGGCTCGCGTTCAAGGTCTCCGCTGGCTGGCTGCTCTCAGGTGAAGGCGAAGGCCGCCGCAGTAACGTTGTCAACGTGCGAGGGCTGGTCGGCGCTGGCGGGGCGATTGATGTCAGCGCTGAGTATCAAGAAATCGAGGTCGCCTTTCCGCTTCCTGAGGAGGCAGAAGCCTACCGCGTCAAGGGCGATGCCATGTTTCCCAGATATGACGACGGCGATGTGATCATCGTTGTCGACCAGCATCAGGGGCTCGAGGACGTGCTCAACTTCGAGGCCGTTGTAACGACGGTGGATGGCAGCCGATATCTAAAGCGGATCGTCGCCGGCGGTCGGAAAGGCCATTTTGATCTGCTCAGTCACAACGCGCCACCGATCAGGGACGTAAAGATCCAGCGCGCCCTGGAGGTATCGACCGTCGTGCGTAGCGGTCAATGGAAGAGCCTTGATCCGGCTAGCCGAAAGAAGCCGACAGAGCGCAGGGGCCAAAGAGAAGCCCCGACAAAGCGGCAATCAACATAAATCATGTTGACATGTTTCGTGTAGGATGTAGCTTCTCCCCACCACCCCGGGAGACCTGCCATGCCGCGGAAGAGTGCACCTCAAAAGACGCCGGTTCAAATCGGCGATTATTTTGCCCATAAAGGCTTCGACGACTTCAGCGTGCGCCTCAAGACAGGCCCACTCGATGACGGTTTCTTTTCGCTCCGCGACGAGCATGTAACCAGGTGCGCGACGCTCGAAGGCGCCGAGCGTTTGGCGGCGCTGATGAACCAGGCGCGCGATCTCGCCCGCGACTATCGCCTCGTTTGCAACGTGGGCGGCACGCATGGCACGCGCGACCAGATTGCGGGTTATATCGCGCGTCACGTCGCCACTGCTCTCGACACGCCACACCGGTACGTTTCGCAGGATGAACACACCCGCGACACCCTCCGCGAATACGGGCGCCAGGCCGGCGACCTCGCGCGTTTCTTCGCCTTCCTTGACGCCGCCGGCACCCCTGCCACGCTCGACGACTTCAAGGCCCGCGCGATGTTGCGCCGGCACGCAATCAACGACCGCAGCGTCACCTATTGCGACCACGACCGCTCCCGCGAGGTTGTTCGAGCTTGGCGCCTCACCTTCGATAAGTCGGTTCCTGCCGACCAGCGCGCAGCAAAGGTCTTAGCGGAAGCTGCACGCGAGATCGGCTTTTCCAGAGAGAGCGGAGCGGCGGCATGACCCGGCTTCGCCCTTCGAGGTCCGCCGCACGCGCTCCCGCCAGGCGACCGTCGCGCACCCTTCCCATGACCCGCGTGTCATTCAAGAGCTATTCGAGCGCGCCCGGTTATCGTGACCTGCAGCTTCGACTCGTCGATCGCGCGACTGGCCAGGAGTACGAGGCGCGCCTCGACCCCAAGGATGTGCAGCGCATGATCTTCGCCTGCGCCGAGGTCGCGAGACAGATCGGCGGGCATCCGCCGATCGACTGGGATCAGTATCGAGCGACGATTCTCTGGCCTGCGATCACGCCGTGGATGGCTGGTCCTCGGCCGGATGCGAATGGCGGCTTGGCAAACTCTGTGGTGTTCACTGCGCCGGCGCCGCATGCCGAGATGATTGTGCGCGGTCCGGACAAAAACGGAGAAGTCGCGTGACGCTGCTCCGCCCTCCGAGCTTTGCCCGTATCCCCGCCAATGCCAAAGACCTCATCGCCCGCATGGCCGAAGATCTCCGGCGCGATGGCGTCCCCGAGACCGAGCGCGAGGCAATCCGGATGCTCTGCCAGCGGTGCTACCGCTACGGCGATGTGCTGGCGCTGGCCGAGGACGCGCTATTCGCCGCGCGTCAGGCGGCCGTTGCGCAGGCCATGGCTTCAGAAACTCCGCCGCCCTCCATGTCCAGCGCGATACGCATGGCGGTGGCAGCATCACCGGCTTCACCGCCGCGGCGGGCGCCCTCCCCGCGCCCGTCGATCAAGCCGGAGAGCGACGGAGGCGGCCGATGAGGCTCCTGCCCGGCGACCATCATTTCCTCAAGCTGCTCGAACTCAGCCCCTTCGAGCAGCGGCGCGGCGGCTGGCGGTTTGGCACCAGGCGGATCACAGACGGGGTGGTCTTGCGCCTTATCGCCAGCGGCCGCGCGGAAATCGTGGGCGAGCGAGTGCACCTGCGAGAGGAGACCGCGCGGTGACCGTGATTAACCTGATGGCGATCGTCCTGCAGCGCGATCTTGCGACGCGCGGCCTCGGCAGCCCGTCGCTCAGCGAGTGCGAACAGATGGTGGCGCACATGTTTGGCCAGGTCGCCGAGCTCGAGAAGCGCATGGTCCATCCCCACCCGCCCGGCCGGCCGCGTCGCTGCGAGACCGGCGTCGTCGAAACAAATGGCGACTGCGCCGCCTGCCACACGGCCCAGGGCGAGGCCTGCCGCGCTCCGCGAAAGGGCTGCCCATGAGCTTGAAACGCGGCCTTACCAAGCAGGAGGCGGCCGAATATTGCGGCTGCAAGACGCTTGCAGCATTCGACCGCTGGATGGAAAAGGGTATTGTCCCCAAGGCAATGCCCGGCACTGCCCGCTGGGACCGAAAGGCCCTGGATGCGGCTCTGGACCGCACCTCGGGCTTTGTGACAGACTCCGCCGCCGAGCTGACACCATACCAGCGCTGGAAGGCGGAGAATGCGGGCAAGACCAAAGCCGCGTAACAAGCCAGTTGGGCTCAAGGGCATCCACCGCGTCAAGAAGCGCCAGGCGGACGGCTCGATCAAGATCCATCTCTACCATCGCGCCACCGGCATGCCACTGGATGAGGCGCGCCTCGCCGAGAGCTTCGCCGAAGCCGAAAAGAAAATGCGGGCGAAGGGCGAGGCTACGCTGACGCAGCTGATCCGGCATTTCGACAGCTCGGCATATTTCGGCACCCTCAGCGCCGATCATCAGCGCGAATACGTCTGGAAGCTGAAGCGCATTGAACAGCGCTGGGGCAGCTGCCCCGCCGCCACGTTCAACGATGCCGACGATGCGCTCGAATTCCGCAAGGACGCGCTCGCCTGGCATGACGAGCTCGGCAAGACATCGCTGCGCTCGGCCGACAACTTGGTGGCCGCCCTCGCGCGCGTGCTGTCCTTCGCGAAGGAAAAGGCGCAGATCAAGTTCAACCCGCTGGATACCTTTACACGGCTCTACAAGAGCCACAGGGCGGACAAGACCTGGCCGGACGAACTGCAGCAGGCTTTCATTCAAAACGCACGGCCGGCCATGGCAACGGCGATGATCCTGGTGCGCAATACGGCGATGCGCGCCAGCGACGTCAGGAAGTTTCCCTGGACGCGCTACGACGGCACCCGCGTACAGATCCGCTCGACCAAGACCGGGAAGCTGCTCTGGATTCCGGCGACGCGCGAACTCAAGGCGCATCTCGATCGCTTAAAGGAATCGAAGGCCGGCGCGCTGGTGATGCTGACGTCGACCGGCAAGGCCTACACCAAGCGCTATTTTAACGAGCACTGGCGCGAGGACTGCGACAAGCTCGATGCGGCCAACGCCAGGGCGCACGGGGCCGATGCCGACTCCGTCAAAACCGCCGACCTCAATTTTCACGACAACCGAGGCACGGCCGCGACGCTGCTGGCCGAAGCCGGCGCAACCGCACCGGAGATCGCCGAGGCGCTGACCTGGACGGTCGACAAGGCGCAGAGGGTGATCGATCAATATCTCGCGAGGCGCGGCGTGCTGGCTGCCAACGCGATCCAGAAGCTCGAGGATTATCGCGACAAGCAGGCCGCGGTGGCATCCCAGAGCGCGGATTCGACCACCGCCAAAGGAACGGCAGGCGAACAAAAGTTGTAAACCGCCCTGTAAACGGGCGGTGCCTGTAAACCGCCCGCCCGGAAAATGACTTTGATATTATTGAGAATTTTGGTCGGAGCGAGAGGATTTGAACCTCCGACCCCTAGTCTCCCAGACTAGTGCGCTAACCGGGCTGCGCCACGCTCCGAATGCCTGACGGCGTTGTTTGAATAGGGATATTCGGCCCGACCTGCAAGCTTCCTTTTAGGGTCTGGAGGAACATAAGCGACACGAAACGTAGGCTTTTGACCCAAAAGTCCCGGAAAAGTCCCGGACTCGGTTCGCGGAATGTTCTCGTGAAACGATGTTTCGCCTGCCTAACCTACGGTTGCTCCAGCTGAATTTGTTAATGCCCAAGCTTCCCAATTGTGCGTTGTAATGCCAAGTACGAGGAAACGCGGGACACAACCATGGTGGATAGAATTCGACGAGCATTCGATCAGTTGGAATCACCCATTTGCCCGACATGCCGCATTGAGATGAGGTGGACTCGGTCTGCGTTGGTCAACAGGAATACAATCAGTCACTTATTCCACTGCCCCAATTGTCATCGGACCGGGGAAACTACATCCAAGATCGACCCAATGGTGGTCCCGCCCGATAAACTCTCTGCCCCGCTTCTTCAGCGAGCCGCGTAGAGGTCTAACCATGGAACAAGCTGTGCTGGCTGAGTTGACGATGCCGAAATCAAGACGTGATGCCGACACTGAGGACCTCAGCTAGGGCTGGCGCCCTCTGAAGTCCTTTAGTTTTGCATCCTCAACTCCGGGAGGGTTGAGTGACTGAAGAACGCGACGAAACCCAGTTACGGAACCAACAGATAGAGGACGGCGCTCTGCTCGAAACTAGCGGCGCAAACGTCGGACCCGAGAAGCCCTTCTTCGCCTTCGGCGCACGCCGATGAATCGGTTTCGCTCAGCTTCCTGCACGCGGTTGCGGAGGGACTCTAGTTCGGAAAGATCGATAATTAGCTCGTCAAGTTTCTTGCGCAGAACAATGGCGCGATCATAGCAACCCATGGACGCCCCTAAAATAATACCACTAGCAAAAATCGGCCCCAGTACAACCGCCGCGATAGTGAACGTCAATCCGGATTTTTCCGGTTCGGTTAAGACGAAGATTTCAGTAACCATGACCGCCTTAAGGGGTTGAACCCCGGGCCAATCAAATTCGACTCATTTTTGCAGGAGCGCCCTTCCCCGTGCGCTCAGCCCAAGGACCGCCGGCCCGCACCTCCGGATTGGACACCACGGGGGCCGGCGAGTCCGAGGGCCAACGCAGTCGACCACAAGACAGTGGTCGCGCACCGTACGTCACTTTGGAAATTCCCAAGTGACGAACGCACCTGCTCGGACGATGCAGCATTGTCGCTAGCGTAGTGGCGGTGCTGTTGCGCAAGCTTTGACCATTCGTCCGCTAGCAAGCCAAGCTTGCCGCCGCCATTTTTTTTCTCCTGAGTACGCCACATATGTTGGTGCGTGATACTGCTGTAGCTGCCAGCTTTCCCCCGGGGCGGGCCGTCAAAAAGGGGGGCCTGCAATGCGCTATTGCGTTCGAGCAGAAGCTGCTGCTGTCGTTCTTCGCCAACGCGTCGAAGCGCTTACTTCTCAGCTTGCCGAACTGGACGAGTTGCGAGCCCGAGTGCTTGAGGCCGAGCGGAACGTCACGTCGAACGAGCTAATGGAGTTCCGTATCGCGTACGCCCAAGGCCGCCCATTCGAGGCAAAAAAGCGGATAGCGATGAACCCGTAGGGTGTTCCTGCCGTTGTTCTGCAAGCCAGTCGATGCGAGGCGGCCGGCGAGTCCGAGGATACATTTTCCCGTGTTCACATATTGTAGCGTTTTCAGCTACAGTCGTGCAGCGTGAGCAGCTTCCGGCCATTTGGCAGCGGAATCGGATCATCAAACGGCCGCTGCCAGCCGCTCACGGCTCTACGTTCTTGTCTCGCCGGAGTTTCAGCTCTAGTTCGCCGATTTGCTCCATCATCCTCTCGACGATCTGTTCGTAGTCTGAGTTGGCTAGCGTTACGCCGCGAGCTAATAGCTCGGCTTCGAGAATTCTCGCCATAACGGCTTTGACGTTCATTTGAAAAAACTCATGAAATACGAAAGCCCGAGCATACAACAACCTTCGCTCCGTAGAACTACTGAGCCGCTGGTATGGAGGCTATTCGTTTGCAAGGAACGCACCGATAAACCAGAACAGCTTCACGATTACCGACCGGCGGCAGTTTACCCACGCGAGACATCTCGCGCTTGCACGTGTCGCAGATTGGTCGTTGCTCGTCGCTTCGCATAGCTGAGCGCTACCCGATCCGCCTAGCGCAAGCACTTGGTAAATTTACGGGGATGGCCAGTACAAGTCGTATCTTCATCGGACAAGCACCCGCTCCCCACGCGTCCACGCCGCGTACTTGCGTGCCGTCCACTCTTGCTGTCGGCGCCATTCCTCAAAATCGGCTTGCGTTCCTTGGATAAGAACACGGCCCACGCCTCCAGAAAGGCCGCGCGAGCCCCTTCATATCTCGCGACGGTCCCGGAGGTGCACTCCGTCGGCTCGCTGCCGGGATAGAACCGCAGCGCCACTGCCACGGTTTGCTTTCGGTCGGATTACCGCTTCGTAGGCCGATGCTGCCGGACTCAACGTCGCCGTAGTAGATCAGCCACGCCTCTTGGCTAGCGCTTCGATCGCGGCGGCGGGTTAGCGTGAGCATGACCCAAGATCGTGCTGACGGGCCAGTTGTGAAGCCGCTAGGGGTTGGATGCCGAGAAGCCCGTTAGCACCGCATGCGGGTCAATACGAACAATGCCGGGGTCGCGCCTCTCTGCGTCGCGAATTCTTCGCGCCTCTTTCATTTGCTCTTTGGTAAGGCCAGCATCATTCAGTGTCGGCTTTTCAAGGTGTTTATTTGCCACCTTGAAATCTCTTGCAGTGCCGTGCCCGGCAATCTCTCCTCTCTTCACCACCGCGTCGTATTCATCTGCCAGCCGCCGCTTTGACGCAGATTCGATTTCAAGCGCGTCGGCGCGCGGCAACGCTGTCAACTTAACGTCACCGGCTCATCCAAATCCAACGCCTCAGTTGGAGCAGTGAGGCTTAGTCCTTCGCGGAAGGTTTTTACCAACTGCTTTCCATCCTTATTGAACGATAGAGTTCCAATGCAAACTGCTTCGGCAACTTTGTGCTGGTGTTGAACCATCTTCAAATAATTCTTCTTCGTGAATCCTATCACGGCCTTCCGGAGCGGATATTCATCTGCCCGATAATCATTCTTCTTGCCGACCGTTAGCCCCATCACATAGAGGCAGTACCCGAGGTATTTCGCATTGCGATAGTTTTGTCGGGTTTCAATGCTCTTGATTTCATCATACAGGAGCCGTCGCAGCTTAAAGAGGATAATTTTCCGGCTGGGGTTGTCGCCGGGTCTCCAAAGTTGCCCCCAAACCAAACTGAACTGGACTGTCCACCCTTCGAAGGAAGACGTATTTAACGAGGAAGCGTGACCAATTATCTCAAAGCAGAACTGAGCAATCTTGTCGTAGTAGTCCTCGTCAAGTCGATATCGCTCACCTCTTCTTCTCAATCTCGTTTTCTTAATCCCTGACTGTTGCAGTGCCTGCACGGCCTCATTGACGAACTGAACAACGGCACTCAGTCGCCCGGTAATTTCACCTTTCTCTTGCTGGCTAATCGGTTCAGCAAGCCTGTAAATGTCCGAACATCTGCCCACCAACGTCTCGAATGCGCGATTTAAAACGTAGGATTGCCGGTGAAACACACCTTGGGCCAGCGCCGACTTGAACGTTGTTAGGACGGCGCGCGCATATGCTTCGACCTGCCGCGTGTCCAAATTCCGTCTGACTTCAAAGTCGATATCGAGAGGTGAATTGCCACCGCTTGCAGCTACCCCTTCCACAAGTCGATAATCGCCGTACACGGCGTTTGTAAAAGGCCGCGCATAGCCGAAATATCCCGAGTAGAGCCCATGTTCTTCATGGTAGAGTAACGAATCCTTGTTGAGCAATGCCTCCGTTGAAATCCCGGACGCGAATTGTGACATAGGCAACTTATAACGCTTCGCTTCTGAAACAGCTTGAAAAATAGCAATCGCAGTGTTCGGCGCACTGGCGACCACGTGTCGACAAAAGCGACGATTGCCAAGTATCAATAGCAAGTCGTGGGCGAAATTCTCGGCAGTAGGCTTATCATCACTCGGAGCAGATGCTAACGCGAAACGAACAATCCTTTCTGCCGACCTTTCAAGTTCGTCTGCAATCACCGGCAAGTCTTCTTCGACGCCTTGCATTACGTAGTGGTAGACCGCGCGTGTGTATCTAGACGCATTATACCGTCCGAACTTCGCCGCACCTACGTAAGCAAACCACAGCCACGCCAAAGTCAGCGCCAAGAACATCAAGCCAAGCACAAACTGCCAATGCGCTTGGCTTGCAAGAAACCTAGGAGTTAGATACCGTTCTGCGAACCACAGGTCCGAAACGATTGCTAATGAGCCTATTGCTCCGGCCAGTGAATAGGTTACTGCCCACAGACGGACCGGGGCCGCGTGCACTCTGAACTGATATCGGGTGCCAGTGACTGTAAAAATGAGTACCAGCAGAGCGAATGCCTGCACAAATTCCGCGAAGCCGAATATTCCTCCATGCTGCTCGGATGGAGTAACGAAGCATATTCCAAGTATCGTCTGAACACACTCGCTTGCCGCAGCATCAACGGCTTTCCTGCCTGTTTGCGGATAATACAAAATAGGCAGGACTACGTAGAGCCACACCGCGAACGCGAACAGCCCCGCGGGAATGAACCTCTCATTCGCGATTTTCTTCATTGCCCCCCGGCTTCAGACAGCCTCGACCAGCGCTGCTCCATACAATCTCAGGATGAGGTATGAAGCAAGCGATAACGGGCAATCCAAAGGCCAAGTCCCTTTTGCCCGCCTCAAAGCCTTTCCGTCTCTTTGCTTTAGTCGTGACAATGAAGTTCAGCTGTGGAAAATGACCCGAAGCTGAACTCACTTCTGGTGGTGCAGCGATGGCACTTTGAATGGTGTGAGTCCTGAAATGGTCTGCTCTGCCAATTCAAACACTTTGCCCCACGGGCGGAAGTCCGGTATTTTCCAAGTTTCGCTCTCAGACATCATTCTCCCGAGAGCGCCAGAATCCGGATGCTGCTTGATCGCTGAGATAACTGCCGGATCGTGAAACTCTGCATCGCTCCATAAATAGCTCAATAGGATACGTTTCTCGTCCTGGCGCTTTAGAAACGGTGCGACAAGCCCGCCGCGCGTACCGACTTCAGAGGCCAAGCGAGCCATTAGGATGGGAATGTGCGACGCCGGAAAGATATCCCGTAGATAGTCGTAACATTGCCGTCGAACCCCTTCGTTCAGAACCAGCGCAATGCCTTTTGCAATTCGTTCCCAGACGGGGCTATCGTTGTAGGTCTCACCCGCCCAATAGCGCTCCACCCACTGCAAATCAGCGACAGATATCCGCCCATCCTTGCCGGTTGGCGCAAATGTAATCCAGTTGGCGTCCACATCTGTGAAGGGATTAACGTGGCATAGTTCCAATTCAAGCAGATTCTTCGGCTCGAAATACGGAGGCCACCTTTCGTCTCCTATTCGCGCCTCCGCTTCATCACGCGACCGAAAGAAAAACACACCCTGCATCCGCGAGACTTGATGAGGAAAAGAGCTTTGGCGCACCGATTCTATGAAAAACTCATTGAATACTCTCGGATTATTCAGCGCCTCGACCATGCCTGCTTGCATGAAAGATATGAAGCCGGGATGATGTCCGGACGCGTACTCTGCTGAAACAAGCATGCCGCGCATAACGGCCCAAGCCACGGCGGGATGCTCAAGATCGAGAAAGCAAAAAACACGGGTCGATTGCGTTAGTCCGGCAAAAGGCAAATGTTGCATCCGCTGTTACCACCACTGTTCACTGGTCGCTATGATTGCCTATGTAACGCTTGGGCTTACGATAGCAACGCCTGCGACGGACGCGTGCACTAGTTCGGTCCCGGTGCCCCACATTCTTCGTTGATTTTGCTACAAGCACTGCGCAACAGCACAGACGGATTTCCTGATGGCCAAGAAAGCTAAGAAAATTGTCCGCCGCGAGTACACCGCAGCGGACGTTAAGGAACTGCGCGCCCACTCCAAGGCTAAAACGCCTGTTGTGAAGATCGCCAAAGCTATGAAGAGAACGGAAGGCAGCTTGCCCAAGGCGCTTACGCTTGGCATTCCTTTGGGCACGTTCGCTAAGACGTCGCCGCGCGAATTGTCCGCGGATCGCCGTCGCGGTTCATTTCACGAACGTGTCCACGCGCGCACGCCAATGTCGCTAGCAGCGAAGTCGCCTTCTCGGCTTCGGCATGCGCGGGTTCTTGATTGCGTTCGCTAAGACAGGGGCAATCGGTCGGGTGCTGGTACGGCGTCGGCCGGTGACATGGTCCCAGTTCGTTCGAAGACTTGCAGATGCTGAAAAGTAATCGCTCATAATGTCCTTCAAAGAAAAGGGCAGCCGACTGGCTCTGCCCCTGCGGTGCGCGCAGACGGCCGTGCACGCGTCGGGTTGTCGCCGCAATTTCCGGTTTAGATCACTAGGCATGAAAAAGCTGCGCGAGTGAACAGCATGCCTAGAAATTGGTCTCGACGATGGAGCAAAGAAGACGATAAACGCCTTCTCGAACTCGCTTCAAACAACGAACCACCGAGACGAATCTCTATCCTGCTTGAGAGAAGCGAACGTGCTGTCGAGCGAAGGCTCTCCAAACTGCGGCGAACGCCCCCAAGATGCCAGCCACCATCTTAAGCCCGCCGTGTGTGTGCGGCGGTCCTAGATGGCTTCCGGCCGCCACATTCCCGGCCGCCAGTTGAAGCGCCTCTTATCGCCTCGCTCATCCCAAAGCGCTTACTTGGCGTCATCGCTGTAGTGGCTATTGATGAAGCTAGAGGCGAATCCGTATTCGTCGTGCTCGCCGCTGTTCAGCCAAGCTTCTTCATGCTCTTCCAATTGCTCGCGGGTGATTGGAATCCGCATTCCACGTTTCCAATACATCGAGTCAGCGTCGCCGCATTCTTGCCAAAGCCTTTCCAATTCGGAGAAGTGCTTGCCCATAAAGAAAACCCCGCACGACTTATCGCCGCGCAGCCAACGGTCAGCGTTTGAGTCCCCGATAGACGCGCCGCGTCTTGGGAGTCCTTTTCTGCTCGTGCCCATTTACTTGTACCGCCCGCTAATAACAGGCGGTCTTGACTCTCCCGGAGAGCCATCAATCGCCAACTCGCGAACCAACCGTGCGAATGCAATGCGGCTATCTCGTTCAATTGCGATTTCCGGCGCGGGCTTACGAGAGCCGTGCCTGTCGACGAACGTTAGTCCGTGCTTTTCGATACCCTTTCGGGCCTGCACCATGCGGTCCCACGCCTCGCATGCGGCCGTGAGAAGCTTTTCGTGATGAGACTGTAGCGCGTACTCGCGCCAGATTTGCTCCCACCACTCGGCCGAGTCTTTCAGATGGCTTGGAGCCTTTATCGTCTTCGATTTAGTCGCCAATCAACATTTTCCTTTCTGGTTGAAATCGTGTGTTTTTATGAACCGTATCCCACGCATACGGATTTTTTCATTGGCCGGTTCTGATCCCTCAGGCGACAAGGAATCGACGGCCCTAGGGTGGTATTCGCATTCTCTAATTCAAGTCGAGAAGCTAGCTACCTTCGTCCTTATCGTTGGAAGAGCCGTTGCCCTCATCCTGTTCCTTCTTGCCCCGTATGGCGCCAGCGATGCCACCCACCACCGCGAATACTAAAATGGGAATCGCTATCAAAATAGCGATGCCGCCGTCCGTGGTTGGCCGAATCACCGTCACCAGAACAAGACCGACTAATCCGCCTGCGGCCCCGGCAAGACCGAATCCCTTGACAAATGACAACAACATATCCATTACGACTTACTCTTATAAACGTTCAGTATCTTCGTTCCCCACTTGTCGGCCCATAACCTGATGCGCAGTTCAATCTTCGCCATATTCCAAGTTGGCTCCCACAGACTTGGATCGTTTTGAATATCCAAGGCCCACTGTGCGAAGATTTGCTTGGCTTGTTCGTTGTTGATTACATCAGACATGTCCGCGACCAGTACCAGAGCGTCGGATTGACCCTTCGCTGCTCCCGGGGACCAAGCCAAGAGGAACGGTCCTTGTCCATCCAACTCAGCCCCATTTCTCTTTGCTGAGTCTATAGCTTCGAGCGCAGTCGTTAGGCCGTAGTGTGGTACTGCGTCGTCGCAAACATCATCGCGGGCTTCCCTGTTAATTTTATTGGCCCACACATTACTTTCGGTCGGCCAAACAGTGACCATCTGCGATGCGAGAGGAGCGTTCGCATCCTTATAGAAAGGAAGGCTCGACACATAGGCGTCACAAATCATGTCGTAGCGATCACTATCGTCAGGCGCGGCTCGGGCTTTGAACGCCACGATGCCGTACGCTTTGAATCTCGCCGGCGGATATTGGGTCGGGCCTGCGGCCATACGAGTCGGAGTCGGCGAAACCGGGCGCTGTGGAGCAGTCACCTGAGCTTCTGTCGCCGACGGCTGCGAAGCCGTCTGAGTTGTAGATCGTGCGTCCTGTCTTTCCAGCGAAGGCAGCTGCAATAACAATCCCGGTCCGCCTAGTGCGCCAAAAATTAGGGCTACACCAACTATGACTTCGACGGCAAAGGTGATGGTTCGACCTAGCGGAGCGTCTGGTCTCCTGATGCTCCCGAACTCTACAAGAGCCGCTATAAGAGCGGCTAGTCCAAGCAAGCCGGTTATGACGTTCTCAGTAGAAAGCATCTGAGCCCCCATGTCAGATGGCCGCTCACCTCTAACGTGTATCGCACCAGCAGGGCGAAGGCAATTGCGGGGCGCAGCCGCTGGCCAAGGCGCGTTCTTCCGTAGCCAGCCTTGCCCAACACCGGCGAAGCACCAAAGCGCACCACGGACCCCCGCAGCGCGTCCTAGAGCCGTGACCACCGCCCTTCGGTAAGAAGCGAGGATGGTGGGGAGCGCTTCCGTGGTGGTCCCTTCCACCACGGATGGTGCTTCCACCATCCCGGGGGTTATAGGGGGGTGGAAGCACACGCATGGTGGAAGGTGGTGGAAGATGGTGGAAGGGTTGGTGGAAACCTAACCCTGCACCTCCTCCAATCGCGAACGTCGCCGCGATTGCGAACCCTCCGTTACTACCCTGATGCGCTTCCGGTCCAACAGCCGCTGCATCGCGTCGGCTAGTTCCTCCTTCGTGAAGCCCTTCGCCTTTGGGTGCTTGGCCATCTCGGCCGGCGCATACGTCGTACCTCTCTTGTTTGTCACATTCCTGCCCTGCTCGCCGAACAGGTTCAGTAATTCGAGGAATAGCGAATCTACCTTAGTGTTCACGATAGAATCGACAGCCTCCGCATCAGCGTCCTTCGTGCCGTCATCGAGTACGTAAACGCCCTCATTCCAGCGCATAAGAATCTTCTCGCCTATCCTCCCGTAGTTTGCCTTCATGACCGTCAGTAGACGCGTATCCGGGTTTTTGATTTCCAGATACAGACGACTCCGAACGCTGTTGTTCCAACCCGTGCTGCCGGACGTGCCTGAGCCCGTGATTAGACCGGCTTGGCTCGGGTGACTCAAAAGCATCACCGCACAATCGTAGGTGATGGCCAGCTTGCGCAGCATGGATACGAATTTGCGAACCTGCCTTCGGTTGATTTCGTCGCCGTCGAACACGTCGGCGCTAGGATCAATAACGACAATTTTGGGTCTGAAGTCCTTGATTTGCGCCTCTAGACTCTCAAACAATTTGGTCGCTACGAGATTGCCGGTCCGCTTATCTTGTTCGGCTAGCACGGCGTCGAGTCCCGCGAGTGGTATCAATCGAATCCCGTCAAGGTCCTTCAGCTCGCAACCGGCATGCCGCGCGATCTTTGCAAAACGCCGATGCAACTCATCAGCACCGTCTTCCGCACCGAAATACAAGCAACGGCCTTCCGATACATCCATGCCGAACCATGGCATGCGCAACGATGCAGATGCCATCAATTGCAGAATGATTTCCGTCTTACCAGAACCACCGTCACCGCTGAGGAGTGTGACTGTCTGCAATGGAATCCATCCTTCAACGAACCAAGGCTGCTCCGGCTCAGTCTTACCCTGCCAGTCGCGCGGGTCGATAACCGGCAAACCAACTTTCGCGGCGTGCCACTCTTGCATGGTTGGCCGCTTGGGGAAACCAGCCTGTTTCGCGCGCGTAACGAAACGGTCGTAGAATTCATCAGCGAAGGTCGTGCCACCGACGAAAATTTCCTTGGCACTAATTTCCACCCGAGAGACTCCAAGTAGCGCGGCTGATGGCTAGTTCTTCGAAATAGTGGCGAATCGATTCCGGCTCGTCGTCGACCATGAACTTTACGGTGTCGCGTAAATCCGGTTCAACCTCATGACACCTAAAGCCCGCGTTGGCGCAAATCTTCTCAAGCTCTGGCAAATCCAGCCTCCACGAAGGTTCGAATGCCCATGACCAAGCTTCCATTGCGGTAGCGACGTCGTTGCACACGATAGACTCAGCGTCGCGCAGTTCCTTCAGACCCTGCCGGCTTATCGGCGCGACATAGCAGGCGCCCTTGCAGCCGGCTTCCAACCAATCGAGAGGATGCGCATGCAGTCGCACCGCCTGCCCCGGGATGTCGTCACGACCAAGCCACGCAGCGCGACCGCATGCGGTCTCGCAAGACCGATCTTCGCCGATCGAGTCATCCAAATCCGAGATGAAATCCCGGGTTAGATGCAAGTCGATAAACTTGCCGGCTTCATTGATAGGCACGGCTAGCGCCGGTTGGCGCTTTGGTCCGATATGGCTAGGTTCGTACGCCTTGAAATCGTAGCGGCCGGTTTCTGGATTCCAAACAATGGCGTATTCGACAAGAGCAATCTTACCGACTCGGTTTACAATCGGCGCCGGGTCTATGCCTCGCTCTTCGAGCCACGCGATTCCGCTCAAGCCGTCACCGGCCAGTTCGTGAAAGATGCGCTCAACATCGGCTGGCAGCGGAAGGGTATCGTCAAACTTTTCCATACAAATGCTTTCATCACTATTGCTTCTCCTCCAAGCGTCTAGTCTTACTGAGTCAAGACTAGTTGGTTGTTAGGCGGCAGAGCGCTGTTCGGTAAGAATAGCGACCAGATCATTCACGAAGCCCTGCAGCGTGCGAACGTGTGGGCGCATCTCGACATGCCGGCTTGCTTCTGAGACAGCATCGTTCCACGCTTCGGACGCCCAGTTGTAAAACGGGAGAAGTTGTTCCCACTGCTCATCGCTCAAACTTACAACCTCATTCGCAAGCTGCGAAAGTCGCTCTGCGGCCTGTCCGTTTCGAACGTCGTTGGGATATCTCTTTTGCATGCCATGACGCCAGCGGCCCGTTCGCGCGAAGCTGCCTGACAAGGATGCGATGCAGTTTTGTTTGTTGTTCAAATCCATTTCTATTGCTCTCAAGAATGTGCACGCGAAAACATCCCGCCGCGTGCGTTGCGGGTAAGCGGCGCCCAATGCGAGCGCCGCCTAAGTGAGACTACGCCAGAATCCAAGCAACCTTTTCGCCGCCTGCCCTGTCTCCGAAGATATCAACGGGAGTGCTTGCCGGCAGGAACCGTCGCGTTCCGCTAGTTGCATCCGGGTTAGCGCCGATCGCGTAAAAAATATCTGCAGTCGAATAGAGCGAGAAGACCGGTTCTCCCTCAACCTGAGACTCGTATGGGCTAGCCTGTGCAGTCGTGCCGGCCGATGACATGGTCTGTGACCAAACGGCCTTGCCTAGAAGAGCAACTTGCCCATGAGAGCCGCCATGCTGGCCGGTGAATCCGCAAGTAATATGAACGCCACTAAGGGCCATGATTTAGATTCCTTCGATGTAATGATTTATGAGCGCAGCGCTTCGGCTAAACGCGCCAGCGCGCGAGTGACCGGGTCGTCACTGGCCCGCGATTTTACGCTCGTTATGCGGGCCAAGTCGTTCGAGGGGTAATGAACAATACTGACTTCCCGCAGGTCGATTTGATGAAGCCTGCGGCGAACGTCACTGCCTTTCGGCAGCATCGTGAATTTCTTCGCGATGAACCCGATACTCAGGCCGTTTAGTGCCCCGGCCTTTATTAATGCGTGGACGTCGCCGGCCCGCCGGTTGGGTATTGCTAACCTACCAGTCACGCGCAAGCCGTGATCGTCTTCGTGCATGTCATGCCAGACGCCAATTGGTAGCTCGTCCTCCAATTGATTTCCCATGCCATGCTGAAGCAGCATCGCGGGCATTCGGCCCGTCCGCCTTGCGTTGGCAAGCGTCTCTTGAAAGGCGTGTCTTTCTACAACATCGCCGTGGCTGTCTCTGTTCGAAAAATAGGCGCCCCAACCTTCGATCTTACCGTTATCGTCGATGTTGAAGCTACTCATTCAGCAACTGACCCAACGCACGCTTGAACCGTTCCGCCGCAGCGTCGTGCTTGTCGGTGGCTTCGCTTTCGTGATCGTCCACGCGATAGACCTTATTCCCGCGAACTTCGTAGGTGCCAGGATCAAGCTTACATTCGCCGAGTCGTTGCCCATTGCTAGCGTATTCCATTAGCGAAGCCATTCCGGCAACTTGATGTAGTCAAGGCTCGCGGCCTGACGCAGCAACTGCGCCAGGTCAGAACCACGGTCCAAAGTAGATTCCCTGAATACCCTTGCCGTATCCAAACGGCACGGCGGGAAGAAGCCGAACCCCCTGCCAACGAGTTTGCCTCTGGTCTGCTCAATCCGCCTGAGGGCTGGATAAGCCTGAGCTAGGCACTGTGCTATAAGCTTTTCGTCAGCCTCGATTGAAGGCTGTACGTCCTTCTGAACTCGCTTTTCTTCCTGCTTCTGCGCTTGCGCGTGCTGCTCTTTATGGATTTCGTACGCTTCAACGCTGTTAAGGTATTGCGCTTTCGTTTCGGCGATTACTAGGTCGCGCGTCTTTCGCGGCGGCGGTGTCTCGTTGCGAAGAATCGCTGCGCGACGTTCTTCGGAATTGTCATCTGGCACGAAGTTCGGCGAAGAGACGCGACGCAGTTTCGCATCCAGTTCGTCGCGCTGTGCTGCCGCAATGGCGAGAGCGCGCGTGGCATCGGTAAATTCCCGTGCCTCGGGAGAAAGTTCAGTAGATTTCGTCATAAATGATGCTCTTTATGCTGCTTTGAGTTTACGTTTGTCCCAAACATCTTTGTTCATGAACGCGGCAAGCGAGAACAGGACGTCGCCGGATATTCGCTTTGATGTCGAAACAAAGATGTCGGACGACTTCCGCGCTTTCACACCGAAAACTGTCTCGTCGCGTGTGCCTTCGCGAACTATCGTTACACGCGGGGTTTCAAGATCGACCGTGATGTAGGCACGGTATGAGTGGGCAGCGAAGTTGATCGCGTTGTTCGACGGATTGAAAGAATTGATCATTCGCGCGATTGCGTCACCGGCGCGGTCCCCGTCTTCGTCGCGAAGATCGTAATACAGCATCGCCGCTTTCGCGGCATTGTGCGCCGGGACATTGGCAACAGTGCCGAAGAGCAGTAGGACCGCGTGTGTACTGTCCACCTCTACATAGTTTGACCCCTCGCATTTGGGGATGAGGTCGTTTTGGCGCTCGACGCGATACACGGCATTCACCGTTGATGCGCGAATACCAGTTAGGCTCGGAAAGGCTTTCAAAAGTTCAGGTGCCGCGGGCACGGCTAGTTCTCCATAGGTTGCTGGTTGTTGATGCACGGCGATTTTCGCCGTGCGTTGGTGTTAGAAAAACACGCGCCACACCGAGAGGTCGTTAGCTCGGCTTGGCGCGTGTTGATGGGGAGCGCAGCGCGTCGCGGATTATCCGCGCTGGCTCGACCCGCCGAGCGATGCCGGGATTGAGACGGCAACGCGCGAAGTGTTCCGGGAAAAAGTCCGACCGGTGCGAGAGAAGCCGGCCGGCCAAGTCTCCAAGTCCAGAAGACGAGTTGGGGACAACTCGTCACCTATTTTTATTGTGGCACACCCCGAATGCGTGACGTCGACGCCACAAAAATCAACGTCCGGACAATAACTTAGGCCGCCAACTGAATGACCGGACCGCGTGCTTGATTGAGATAGCGCCAAGTCAATCGGTCAAGAGGCTTACTAACGCCGACAAACGGCCAGATCTGTTGTGGACGCGCGCCGTCTCTCTCAAGCCGGTCAAGGCCGTCATAGAACCGCGCGAGATTGCGTAGGGCTGCGCGCAACAGCCCCTTGCCGTGCGCCCTAGCACTTGCAGCGTCGCGAGAACCATCCGCCTTGCCGATTTTCTCAGTGGTCAAGTTTGACTCGATCGCGTCGCGGAGCAATTCGAAATCCCTGCCCATGACGTTGCCGGCTAGCGCAATCACTTGCTCCGCATGCAGTCTGACTTCCGCTTTCTCAAGTTCTTCCTTGGCATTATCGACAACGCGACATTCGGACGTTGTGTCGCTGTCTTCAAATTCCATATCGTCGGAGAGGATCAGACCTTCGTCGCTATCAACCGACGTTATTTCGTTACCAAGCTCGCCTTCGGTGAACGGCAGCATGGTCTCGCGCCATTGGCATTCGATAGTGTCGTTAACCGGCTCGCCTCTCGCGATCATCAGGTCTCGTCTGAGGCGCTCTACACAATACCAATGCAAATGATTTTCCGCCTCGCCGTTCCCAAGTTCGACACGTTCGAACATTACTTTGATGTGGTAACGCTCCATCTTCGGCTCGCTACCTTTGCCGCGCTCACGGCGTTCAACGGCTTTCGTCACAGCATCGTGGTATGCGGATGTCGGACCATTGTTGTTGGCAGCGACAAGCGTTTCTAGCGGTAGCGGCGGGTCGCTCTTGAGATTCAATTCATTGCGTTGCCTGCCGCCGTCCATAGCAGCCGTGTTGTCGGACGTCCGTAAGGCGATAGAAGGAGTCCTGTCCTCTGTGGCCAGTGCATTTGCGTTGACGCTTAGGTCCACGATTTCAAGCGGGCCGGTGCCAACTTCGTCGGTAATCGTTCTTTTCAATTTCGTTCCCCAGAACATCAACTTGGAATTTGCCGTCCTTCTGGACGGTCATTAGAGAATAGGTTTCGCGTTCCGCGTTGCCGGCGCGGATTGGGTCTCCTTCGGAGTGAGTGGTGCTAGCTAAGCCGCGTTCGCTTGCGACAGGTTATCGTTGTCCGCTACGGCAATGATCTGAGAAGGCAAAATTCTTCTAAAAGAAATCCAGTGATCCTTATGCCGCTAAAATCGCCGAACTCGCCATCCGGGTTCGGCATGCCCCGCCGCCAATGCCTTTTTAACCACGGCCAATATCTAAAAAGCTTTCGATCGTGCGACGGAATGCGAACCGCAAGACGCACTGGATTATTTAGTTCAAGCCAATGCTCCATCCAAACACCGGAGCAGTTAAAGACCGCGACAGTTTCGGCCGGTGTCAGGTGCGTATTGGCTCGCTCCGTTAACCACACAACTTCGCTTCCACCTACAACGTCGTGACGATCGAATTGGGGCAGTAAGCCTTCGGTTAGAATCGATTCAAGGCGATCAGCGGGGGTGAAGTGATATAAGATCATTTCTCCTCTCCTTGTTTTGCGTCTCCGCTGTTGTAGGCTATCTCTTTGCTCATCGCTTCTACTTCAATCCCTTCATCTAGATTTGCACGCACGTCTCCCTTCGCCGCTTTGTAGAGCGTCGCTGGGTCGTTCTATGAGGGAGAGAATCCCCCATACTATGCAAACAATAACGCGCCCCCGCGCGCGCACGGCAGCTGACAGACCGCTGTTGTTGGTGATTTGCCGGCGCGCTTGAGCGGCACCGACATGAATAGCGTATAGCTGAAAACGGCTCAAAAATCGAGGTGTTTCCAGAAATTCTCTGTCGCGCGCCGCCATACCTGAAAGCGTTGTGGAATTTTCCAAAATTGTCCAAGTCGCGCGCCAGATACGCAACTTCGGATAGGGCGAACGCGCCCGGAATCGAAAGGGGCCGCCTCGCAGCGACCCCTTGCCGGTTGAAATGAGAGTCCGGAATCGAAATGCCAGCCCCGGCAAGACAAATCTTACTGTTTTCCACAGGGCGAATAATCCGTAGAAATACTGCCACGTAAAACTACTGGGTGGCATTCGGTGGGATAATCTGTGATTGTAAATCTTGGACTAGACGCCTCGAAGCCAGCCCCGGTGCGTCCGATATGGTCCTTGGTGAATGCAAACATCAACGCCCGCCTCCAAACATGTCGTATGGAGGCGGGCTTTGTTTTGCGCGCACTACACCGCTCACCGACTCTGTCGAGCGGTGTTGCGAATGCATGAGTGATGTAGTTCGCGCGTTGCCGACGCGAGGTCGCGCGGTGTGTTTAGAAATTATTTCTTCCGCGCTGCGCCGCTCTTCTTTTGCTTGACCCCAGCCGGCACGTACGGCTTCGGCGGCCAATTACGAAACTGCACTCCCTTATCGCTGAAATCGATTCCGGCGTTCTCTAGCTCGCTGAGCATCACAAATAAGGTGCCCTCGTGCGGCTCGCTCTTGCCCGCTTCGAAATCCGCGATCGTAGCTCGGCGCACGTTGATGCCTTCGGCCAAATAGTTTTGGCTCCAATTTAAAAGGGCGCGAGCGGCCCTGACCTGAGCGGCAAGAAGTTTGAAATCGCGCACTTCATGATCCTAGATCATTTCTGGAAACATCTTGACGACCGTACCGAATGTACGGTACACCGACAAGCATATTTTGGGGACATCTGTGACTGCAAATCAATTGCCGACGCCAGCCAACGACAACCAGCGCCTTTTCTCGATCGACGAAGCGGCAGGCAAGCTAGGCGTCTGCAAGCGGACAGTCGAACGACACATCTCGGCGGGCGACCTACCCTACATCGTCACAGGCGCCGGCCGGCAAAGGCTTCGTCGCAAGATTCATCCTGACGACCTGAACCGTTTCATTGAATCGCGTAGGAGGTTCGATTGTCCGTCTACAAGCCAAAGAAGAGCCCCTACTACGCCTATGACTTCTTCATCCGTGGCGTTCGGTTCACCGGTTCTACAGGCTGCACTGGCAAGCGAGAGGCTGAGGGCTTCGAGAAGCGCCGGAAGGACGAGGCACGCCTAGAAGTCAAAGCCCTCACGGCACAGGAAAACGCTCCACTCACCTTCGCGACCGCCGCCGCGCGCTATTATCTGCAAGTCGGACAGCACCTAAAGGGCGACGGACCTAAGAATTGTCAGTGGTCGATTAGCTGGCTCGAGCGCGAGATTGGAAGCAACGTCCGGCTATCTGCGATCGACGATGCGCTGGTTGCCCGCCTTGTTGGGATTAGACGCGGTGAAGGTGTTCAACCAGCCACCGTGAACCGCAGCGCTATTGAGCCGCTTCGGAAGATACTGAATCGCGCGCGCGACATATGGTCTCAGAAGGTCAATAAGATCGACTGGAAACGTCATTTGCTGCCTGAGCCGAAAGAGCGCGTGCGGGAAATGACCATGTCTGAGGAAACGGCTCTCTTCGCCCAATTGCGCGACGACTATCACCCGGTGGTGCGCTTCGCGATGTTGTCTGGCTGCAGGCTCTGCGAAATCGTACCGGGTAAAGAATTTCCGGGGCTCCTGTGGAAAGATGTGGATTGGGAGGGCCGAAAGATCACGGTCCTAGGGAAAGGACGCGTTATTGGGACAATCCCGATATCTCCGGGTATCCGCGAACTACTGTTTCCGCTTCGCGTCCATAATGGTGAGTACGTGTTCACGTACGTGGCACAACGGCGCGCCCCGAAGAGGATTCGCGGCCAGCGCTACCCCATGACGCGCGAGGGTCTTAAGACCGAATGGCGACGCGCCAAGCTTGACGCAAAGCTTCTAGACTACAGATTCCACGACAACCGCCACACGGCCGCTACAGGCATTCTGAGGGCCACCGGCAATCTCAAGGCCGTTCAGAAGCTGTTGCGGCATTCCGATATCGCTACGACGGCGAAGTACGCTCACGCGATGATTGATGATGTCCGGGACGCGATGGAAGCTGGCGAAAAGTCCCGGAATAATTCCCGGAATAGCGCGGAAGATGCGACTAACGCGCTCACAGATAAAACGAAAACCGGATAAGCGCCGACGTCTCCCAGACTAGTGCGCTAACCGGGCTGCGCCACGCTCCGAATGCCGTTCCCATAGCTAGGATCGCGGCTTTGCGCAAGGCGCCTGAACCGCCCGGAAAACCGGGAACATCCCCTTGAAGTCGCAGGATGCCCCTGCTCAGCCGACCTTGAGCGCCTCGTCGAGCAGTTCGCGGCAGGCGACGAGGTCCTGGAGCACCCGCTCCAGCCGCTCCCGGTCGGCCGGGCTCGGGCCAGCGCGTTCGCTTGCGCCCTTGCGGAAGGTGGTGAGGATTTCCTCGTCGTCGATCTCGGCGAAGCGGAAATCGATGCCTTCCTCCTCCTCGCCCTGGTAGTCGTCATCGTCGGTATCGGCGACGCCGCGGATCTCGGGCTCCTCCTCGGGCTCCATCAGGCTCTGGCCGATCGCGTCCTCGATCGCGCCGAACGAGACCGCGGCCGACGAATCGGCGAGCCCCTGGACCGACTTGATGCCGTGCTCCTTGAGGATCCGCTGCACGCCGCGGATGGTATAGCCCTCGCCATAGAGCAGCCGGCGGATGCCCTTGAGCAGGTCGACGTCGTCGGGGCGGTAGTAGCGGCGGCCGCCGCTGCGCTTCATCGGCTTGATCTGGGAGAAGCGGGTCTCCCAGAACCGCAGGACGTGCTGCGGGATGTCGAGGTCCTGCGCTACTTCGCTGATGGTGCGGAACGCATCCGGCGCCTTGTCCAAATGCGGCTCTCCTATGGGAGGCGATTATGCCTCGGCTTGAGTCTTGCTGCCGTCGCCATTGGCCTTGTGTTGCGAATTGATCCGCTGCTTCAGGATGGCGGACGGCTTGAACACCATCACCCGGCGCGGCGAAATCGGCACCTCGGTACCGGTCTTCGGATTGCGGCCGATACGCTGGCCCTTCTTACGCACCATGAAGGAACCGAACGAGGACAGCTTCACCGTCTCGCCCCGCTCGAGGCAATCGGTGATCTCCTTCAACACGAGTTCCACGAAGGCAGACGATTCCGTCCGCGACAGGCCGACCTTTTGGTAGACGGCCTCGCAGAGATCAACACGCGTTACGGTTTTACTAGTCTCGGTCATCGCCCTGCCCCACATCACGGCGAACAATTGTCGTCTAAAATTATGAGGTTACGAGACGACGGTCAACCCGCTCATCCCTGCTTTGAGTCGCCAAAGTGGCCCGCAATCTCGGCAAAATTTTATCGAACGCGCTCTACTACCAGCGGACGAGTGCGGAACCCCAGGTGAAACCGCCGCCCATGGCTTCGAACAGCAGCAGGTCGCCCTTCTTCACCCGACCGTCCTTCACTGCGACCGAGAGCGCCAGCGGAATGGAGGCCGCCGAGGTGTTGCCGTGCTTGTCGACGGTCAGCACCACCTTCTGCGGCGCAATATGCAGCTTGTGGGCGGACGCATCGATGATTCGCTTGTTGGCCTGGTGCGGGATGAACCAGTTGATGTCCTCGGCGGTCATGCCGGTGGCGTTGAAGGCATCGACGATCACGTCGGTGATCATGCCGACGGCGTGCTTGAACACCTCCTTGCCTTCCATGCGCAAATGGCCGACCGTCCTGGTCGAGCCGGGGCCCCCATCGACGAACAGCTTGGCCTTGTGGCGACCGTCCGAACGCAGATGCGTGGTCAGCACGCCGCTGTCGGAGGTCTTGCCGGCCTGCGTCTGCGCTTCCAGCACGATCGCGCCCGCGCCGTCGCCGAACAGCACGCAGGTGCCGCGGTCGTTCCAGTCGAGGATACGCGAGAAGGTTTCCGCGCCGATCACCAGCGCGCGCTTGTAGGCGCCCGTGCGCAGGAAGTTGTCGGCAGTGGCGAGCGCGAACACGAAGCCGGAGCAGACCGCCTGCAGGTCGAACGCCGCGCCATGGTTGATGCCGAGTCCGTGCTGAACGGCGACTGCGGTCGCCGGAAACGTGTTGTCGGGCGTCGAGGTCGCGAGCACGATCAGGTCGATCGCCTGCGGGTCGAGCCGGGCATGCGCGAGCGCGGCGCGCGCCGCCCTGATCGCAAGGTGCGAGGTAAACTCGTCGTCGGCCGCGATGTGACGCTCACGAATGCCCGTTCGTTGCACGATCCACTCGTCCGACGTGTCGATGCGGGCTGCCAACTCGGCATTGGTCACGACACGCTCCGGCAAATAGCTGCCGCAGCCGAGCACGACCGATCGAATTTGAGTCACGAAACAGCCTCCTGCGCGGTCGGCACGGAACTAAACGCGCCACCGTCGCGGTTGAGCATCTGATTGATCTTGGTCAGGAGATCGTAGTGGACCATCTCATAGCCAACATCGATCGCATAGGCAAAGCCTTCGGCGCTGATTCCGCCATGGCTCTTGACCACGAGTCCCCTCAATCCGAGGAACACACCGCCATTGGACTTGTTCGGGTCCATCTTGTCGCGCAGGGCCTGGAAAGCGCCGCGCGCGAAGAGGTAGCCGAGCTTGGACATCCAGCTCCGCTGCATCTCATTGCGGAGCAGTTCCGCCATCTGCCGCGCGGTTCCCTCGGCTGCCTTTAGCGCGATGTTACCGCTGAAGCCCTCGGTGACGATCACGTCGGCCAGCCCCTTGCCGATGCCGTCGCCCTCGACGAAGCCGAGATAGTCGAGCTCCGGCAGATTCATCGCGCGCAGTGTTTCGCCGGCCTCGCGGATCTCCTCGTGGCCCTTGATCTCCTCGGTTCCGATATTGAGCAGACCAACCGAGGGGCGCGGCTTGTCGAACAGCACGCTCGCCATCGCTGCGCCCATGACGGCCAGCGACACCAGGTGGTGCGCATCGCCGCCAATGGTGGCGCCGAGGTCGAGCACGACAGACTCGCCACGCTTGGTCGGCCACATCCCGGCGATGGCCGGGCGGTCGATGCCGGGCAGCGTGCGCAGGTGGAAGCGCGACATCGCCATCAGTGCACCGGTATTGCCGGCGGAGACCGCAACATCCGCCTCGCCTTTCTTGACCGCATCGATGGCGAGCCACATCGAGGAGGTCTTGCGGCCGCGCCGCAGCGCCTGGCTCGGCTTGTCCTCCATGCTGACGGCGACGTCGGTATGGATCACCTTCGCGGCGGCCTTCAGCGAGGCGTGCTTCTGGAGCTCCGGCTCGATCTTGGCGCGGTCGCCGACCAGCAGGAATTCGATATCCGAATGCCGGGCAAGCGAGATGGCCGCGCCGGGAATGACGACGGGCGCGCCGACATCGCCTCCCATGGCGTCAAGCGCGATTCGAACCTTGCTTGGCATGAACGTCCCGGAAACCTGATCTCGTGCGGTCTAAGAACTCGAGGGGCCGCGAAATGGGTTCGCCATCATCAACAGCGATCGGCCAGGCGCCACACCGCACCCGGACCGGGCCGCGACAATAGCGTTTTGTCACCCCGAAACAACCTCTTGCCCCCAGTCTTTTGGATTCCGGACGATCACGAATCGGGCCCATCCCGGCGAGAAAAACATCGTGAAATCAAACGGATGAAACAATCTTTGGACCTGACGAGGCAAACCATTCATGCACAACGCAAAGCAAGCCCGCCACAGACCCACTGGGATTTGCCCTCATTTGCGTTTGGGCTTGTCCTGAAGCGCCTTCAACACGGCAAAGGGGTGATCCCCGGGATCGGGCGCCGTCACCTGCGCCTCGAACACCACCCCCGGCTTGCGCGGATAGGGGTCGATGCCCAAAAACAGGGCGTCCGTCGCCAGCCACCCGAGGTCGATGACGCCGGCAATGATCGCCTCCGGCGGCTCGGGGACGGCCTCCGCGTCGTCGCTGTCCTGCCCCTCCTCGATGAGATCGGCCAGTCGCCGTGCCTCCGCCTCGGGGGCGAACACCAGGTCGATCTCCTCGTCGATCTCGCTCTCGATCGGGTCGAGAGTCACCACGCAGGTCTGGCCGATTCGCGCCCGAACCTTGCCGGTGACATGAACCCGCCCGCCGCTCTTCGGGGATACGTCGAAAGAGGCCTGGGCGGAGAGGATCTCTCGAACACCCGCGACCTCGGCCATGGCCTCGCGCTCGCGGCTCGATGCCTCGATGTCCCGATGCAGGCCGGTGTCCGGGATCTGCGCCACGATCACTGGCGCGCGCCACGGATCGGTCTCGGGTCCGGCGTTGGGTCTGGTCATGGCGCCACATGCTCCCCTGGTGGCGGTGGAAACGCAAATGAACCGCGCAGCAGCGCGCCCTGGTCGGCCCTGGCGAGATCGGCCTCGGTGGCCTTGGCATAGGCCGCAAGCCGCCGCGCCTGCGCGCTGTCCGTCCCATTCAAGATATTCTTGCAGAACGCCGACGCCAGCGCCTCGTCGCCCTCGTCCATGGCCTGGTCATAGGCCCGGGCCCGGCCATAAAAGGCCTCGCCAAAGGCCCGCATCCGCTTGGGGACGGTCTGATCCCCGACGCCCATCTCCCGCAGATTGTCGTCCATGTCCTCGCAGAAGCGGTCGAACAGCGCCTGCGAGAGCTCGGTGCCGTCGGAAGCCGCCCGCAGCCGGCGCAGCAGGAGCCACAAATGCAAGAGAAGCAGGTCGAATCGGCCGTTAACTGTGTCCGGGACGGCCAAGTCCCGGTAAAACATGGGTTCTCGTGCCTGCGTCACGATCATGCCATAGATGGCCTCAATGGTGCCGCGCGGGGCTAGCCGGGGTTTCCTGAAGTGTTTGAACGGCCAGAGCATTGTGGGTTCCGCATGCGTGTGCGCGCGGGTTGCGCTCGCCGCGTCTGCCCGGTACTTCAGCGCCTCGCGCGACGCAAGGGGACGGGATAGTTCCGAGAATGACCAATTCGAGCCAGACCAGCCACCGCAGCGCCAAGGTGCGCGGCCGTTACGCGCGCTGGCGCGCCGTCGCCGCCGCGGCGCTCGTCAGCGTGGCGCTTGCCGCCTGCACCGGCGAACAATTCCAGAAGGGTTACATCCTGCCGCCCGGTGCGCTCGAGCAGATTCCGCTCGGGGCGAGCCAGGACCAGGTGCTGATCGTGATGGGCACGCCCTCCACCGTCGCAACGCTCGACGGCGAGGTGTTCTATTACATCTCCCAGCGCTCCCAGCGTCCGGTCGCCTTCATGAACCAGAGTGTGGTCGACCAGCGCGTGATCGCGATCTACTTCGACAAGAATCGGCGCGTCCGCCGGCTCGCGAATTACGGCCTGCAGGACGGCAAGATCTTCGACTTCATCAGCCGCACCACGCCGACCTCGGGCCAGGAGCTCAGCTACCTCGCGCCGCTGTTCAAGCTGCTCAGCTTCAACTGAGGCCAGGCTGCGGCGTCGTGCCGCCCCGCGCTGCTTGCGGTTGCACGGCGCCTTCCCTACGCTCCCTGCAAAACAAGAGGCAGGGAGTGGATTCGTGACAAGGACATCGTTTTCCCGCCGGCGCGTGCTGACCGGCGCGGCAGCCCTGTCGACGGCGGCGATTCTGCCGCGCACGAGCCTGGCAGACTGGAAGCCCACCGAGAACATCCGCATCATCGTGCCGGCCGCCGCCGGCGGCTCGACCGACGTCATGGGACGACTGCTCGCGGCGCATCTGCAAACCGTCTGGGGCCAGTCGGCGGTCGTGGAGAACCGCTCAGGCGGCGGCGGCACCATCGGCACCGCGGAAGCCGCGCGCGCCAAAGCGGATGGCCACACCATCCTGATCGGCAACCCCGGCCCCAACGCGATCGCCTACAGCATCTTCAAGAACCTCAGCTACAAGGCGGAGCAGCTCCAGGCGGTCTCCAACATGATCAGGATCCCGAACATCGTCTCGGCGCATCCGAAGACAGGCATCAAGTCGATCGGAGAGCTGATCGCTTTCCTCAAGGCCAATCCGGACAAGTTCAGCTATGCCTCCTCCGGCGTCGGCCAGAGCCCTCACCTCACCGGCGCCTGGTTCCTCCAGCTCACCGGGCTGAAGATGACGCACATCCCGTTCCGCGGTGCCGGCCCCGCGCTCCAGGCGGCGCTTGCCGGCGACATCCAGGTCCTGTTCGACAACCTCTATCCGAGCCTGCCGCAGGTGCAGAACGGCACGCTGAACGGGCTCTGCGTCACCACGCCGGAGCGCAGCGAACTCGCACCCAACCTTCCGACCATGCGCGAGAGCGCGCCGGAGCTTGCCAATTTCGACGTGTCATCCTGGTTCGGCGTGTTCCTGCCAAAGAACGTGCCCGCCCCAGTGCTCGAGGCGCTGAATCTGCAGGTCAAGGCGATGCTCGCGCGCGAGGACATCAGGAAGAACATCGCCGCGATGGGCGCACGCGCCGACTACGGCACGCCGCAGCAGTTTTCCGACTTCGTCGACGCCGAGACGAAGAAGTTCGCGAGCATCATCCAGAAGGAAGGCCTTCAGATGGATGTGCAGTAGGTGGTGTCAGTCATTCCGGGGCGGTCCGCAGGACCGAACCCGGAATCTCGAGATTCCGGTTCGATGCTTCGCATCGCCCCGGAATGACAACGGGAAAAAAACAAAAACCCCGCGGCCTGCGCCGCGGGGGTTTTGTTTTGCGCTGTCCCTGCTGCTCAGTGCGCGAGGATCGCCAGCAACAGCAGCGCCACGATGTTGGTGATCTTGATCATCGGGTTCACCGCGGGGCCGGCCGTGTCCTTGTAGGGATCGCCGACGGTGTCGCCGGTCACGGCGGACTTGTGGGCATCGGAGCCCTTGCCGCCGAAATGACCGTCCTCGATGTACTTCTTGGCGTTGTCCCAGGCGCCACCGCCCGAGGTCATGGAGATCGCGACGAAGAGACCCGTGACGATCACGCCGAGCAGCATGGCGCCGACGGCCGAGAATGCCGCCGACTTGCCGGCCGCGCCGCCGCCCGCGATCGCGTAGATCACGAAGTAGACGACGATCGGCGAGAGCACCGGCAAGAGCGAGGGGATGATCATCTCCTTGATCGCCGCCTTCGTCAAAAGATCGACCGCCTTGCCGTAGTCGGGCTTGTCGGTGCCCTGCATGATTCCCGGCTTCTCGCGGAACTGACGTCGGACCTCCTCGACGATCGCGCCGGCCGCACGGCCGACCGCAGTCATACCCATCGCGCCGAACAGATACGGCAGCAGACCACCGAACAGTAGGCCCACCACGACGTAGGGGTTGTTGAGCGAGAAGTCCGGATTGACCCCTGCGAAGTAGGTATGCTTCGCGGAGTCCGCAACGAAGAACTTGAGGTCCTGGTTGTAGGCCGCGAACAGCACCAGCGCACCGAGACCGGCGGAGCCGATCGCGTAGCCCTTGGTCACTGCCTTGGTGGTGTTGCCGACCGCGTCGAGCGCGTCGGTCGACTTGCGTACTTCCTTGGGCAGGCCCGCCATCTCGGCGATGCCGCCGGCGTTGTCGGTCACCGGGCCGAAGGCGTCGAGCGCGACGACCATGCCGGCGAGCGCCAGCATGGTGGCGGTCGCGATCGCGATGCCGAACAGGCCGGCAAGGCTGTAGGTGACGAGGATGCCGGCGATGATGACGATCGCGGGCAGCGCTGTCGCCTCCATCGAAACCGCAAGGCCCTGGATGACGTTGGTGCCGTGGCCGGTCACCGAGGCCTGGGCGATCGACTTCACCGGACGATAGTCGGTGCCGGTGTAGTACTCGGTGATCCAGATGATCAGCGCGGTCACGACGAGGCCGACCACGCCGCACTCGAACAGCGCCGCACCGGTGTAGTCGACACCCTCGAGCTTGCCGAAGCCGATCAGGTAGTAGATCACGCCGGCGATGCCGATCAGCGACAGGACGCCGGTTGCGATCAGGCCCTTGTAGAGCGCGCCCATGATCGACTGGCTCGGCCCGAGCTTCACGAAGAATGTGCCGATGATCGAGGTGATGATGCAGATGCCGCCGATCGCGAGCGGCAGCGTCATCATGCTGGCGAGGATCGGCGTCTTGGCGAAGAAGATCGCTGCCAGAACCATGGTGGCGACCGCGGTCACCGCGTAGGTCTCAAACAGGTCGGCGGCCATGCCGGCGCAGTCGCCGACGTTGTCACCGACGTTGTCGGCGATCGTCGCCGGATTGCGCGGATCGTCCTCGGGGATGCCGGCCTCGACCTTGCCGACGAGGTCGCCGCCGACGTCCGCACCCTTGGTGAAGATGCCGCCGCCGAGACGGGCGAAGATCGAGATCAGCGAGGCGCCGAAGCCGAGCGCCACCATGGCGTCGACGACGGTGCGGCTGTCAGGTGCAAGCTTCAGCGAATAGGTCAGGAAGCCGAAATAGAGGGTCACGCCGAGGAGCGCGAGGCCCGCGACCAGAAGGCCGGTAATGGCGCCAGCCTTGAAGGCGAGTTCGAGACCGCCGGCGAGCGACGTCGTCGCAGCCTGCGCGGTGCGCACGTTGGCGCGAACCGAGACGTTCATGCCGATGAAGCCAGCGGCTCCCGACAGGATGGCGCCGATGGCAAAGCCGACGGCGACGTAGATACCCAGGAAATAGGCGAGCAGCACGAAGATGACAATGCCGACGATGCCGATCGTCGTGTACTGGCGTCGCAGGTAGGCCTGAGCGCCCTCGCGGACCGCTGCGGCGATTTCCTGCATGCGCGGCGACCCCGCATCCGCGCCCAACACCGAAGACGTAGCCCAGATCGCGTAGACGACAGAGAGCACTCCGCAGAGCACTATCAACCATAATGCTGTCATGTGAATTTTGCCTCAGATCCTTGATGTACCCCCAGCGCCGATTCTTTCCCGTTGTGACGGAGTGGCGCCTTAACGCGGGACCGCTCCTCCCCAAAAGGAGCAGCCCCGATGGGCGGGGACCTTGCCAAATCCGCCATGCCCGTGCAACGCCGCAGGCGCGAAAATCGTCGATCTCGACAGGTCCTTAGGTCGTAGGCGTCCGTTTCGCGGAAATTGCTAGAAGTGGCTGTAGGACAGCCGCTTGAGGACCAGTTCCCGGCCCGCGCCATCCAGGAAGCGCGGGGCCTCATTTCCCGGCACTATCGTTCCGATGGCGGTCACGGCCACGCCCAGCGCCCGCCCGGCCACAATCAGGTCGGCGCAGCGCGACTCAGGAACAGTGCACAGAAGCTCATAGTCATCGCCACCGGACAGCAGCGCCTCGATCCCGACGGCGGTGCGCGCAACGAGGCCGGCGGCCGGCGCCGACAGGGGCACGCTGGCCGTATCGATCGTGGCTGATACGCCTGAGGCTGCGCAGAGCTTGGCGAGATCGCCGGCAAGCCCGTCAGAGACATCCATCGCAGCGCTCGCACAGTCGCGCACGGCCTGCGCCAGCGCGTTGCGCGGTTGCGGGATTCGGTAGCGCGCGACCACGACGTCCCGTGCGGCCGGATCGGATGCCAGCGCCTTCGCGGCAGCATCGCCCTTGAGCACCGCGAGACCGAGTGCGGCATCGCCGATCGTGCCGGTCACCATGATGCGGTCACCGGCTTTGGCCCCGGTGCGGCCGACCATCCGCCCCAGGGGCACGCGGCCGAAGGCCGTGATCGAGATCATCTGCGGTCCGGGCGTGGAGACCGTGTCGCCGCCAAGCAGCGGGCACGTGAAGTTCTTGGCATCCTCGCCGAGCGCATCGGCAAACGGCTTCAGCCAGGCATCGTCCTTGCTGCGGAGCGCCAGCGTCAGCACGAAGCCTGCCGGCGTGGCGCCCTTCGCCGCAAGATCGGACAGGTTCACCCGCAACGCCTTGCGGGCGATGGTATCGGGCGGGTCGCTAGCGAGATAATGCACGCCTTCGACCACGGCGTCCGTGGTGACGACGATGTCCTCGCCGGAGGATTTCAGGATGGCGGCATCATCGACCAGCCCGAATGCGCCGGGGTCAGTCGCCAGCGGCTTGAAATAGCGCGCGATAAGCGAGTCTTCGCCGGAGATATTTGTAGCGTTTGCCATCGGCCTATCCACACGCACCACTGTCATCGCCCGGCTTGACCGGGCGATCCAGTAGGCCGAGACGCCCGAGATCAATTACCGCTGCCGCGGCGTACTGGATCACCCGCTTTCGCGGGTGATGACAGCGGAATGTGTAACGACTACCGCCCGAACTCGTCGCCGCGGAAGTGGCGGCCAATCTGGTCGAGCACCGCGTTGACCATGCCGGTCTCCTCGCGATCGACGAAAGCATTGGCGACGTCGACATATTCGGAGACCACGACGCGGCCCGGCACGTCCTTGCGATGCTCCAACTCGTAGGCCCCTGCCCGCAGCACTGCGCGCAGGATCGCCTCGATACGCTTCAGGGGCCAGCCCTTCGACAGCGCCTCGTCGATCAGGGGATCGAGCTTCTTCTGGTCGCGCACGACGCCCGAGACGACGTCACGAAAGAAGGCAGCTTCCGCCGGCAGATACTTATCGCCTTCGACCTCGTTGCCGAGCCAATGGCTCTCGAACTCGGCAAAGATGTCATTGATGCCGGCGCCCGCAATGTCCATCTGGTAGAGCGCCTGCACGGCGGCGAGCCGAGCGGCGCCGCGTCGGTTCGCCTTTTTCTCCACCCCGCCGGGCTGTTTCTTGCTGGTGTCCGCCATGGCTCAGGCCCGCGCCAGGCGGCGCTTGATGCGCAGCATGGCAAGCGCCGCGCGCGCGGCATCGCCACCCTTGTTGAGCTCGCTGGCGCGAGCCCGGGCCCAGGCCTGCTCCTCGGTGTTGACGGTGAGGATGCCATTGCCGAGCGGCAGCTTGCGCGCCACGGCAAGATCCATCAGCGCGCGCGAGGATTCCTGCGAGACGATCTCGAAATGGATGGTGTCGCCGCGGATCACGCAACCGAGCGCGATCACGGCGTCATAGGGTTTCCCGTTGCTCGCAGCAGCGTCGACCGCGATGGCCACGGCCGCGGGGATTTCCAGCGCGCCGGGAACCGTGATCACGTCATGGGTGAGACCGGCCGCCATCAGCTCGGCGACCACGCCTTCCAGAAGCGCATCCTGGAGGTCGTCATAGAAGCGCGCTTCGACAATCAGCGCACGCGCGCCGGAAATGTCGGTCTGGTCCTTCAGGGGTGCGCGCCGCGCGTCTGCCATCGTTCAATCCGTTCTACTGAGGTCGGCGCGTTATGTAGTCGCCGCAAGCGGTTAAGCCAAGTTCAAAAGACGCTATCGCCGCGAATGGCGGCGGCGCCGTCACTTCATTTCGGTCAGCCGCGCCGCATAGCGGGCCATCAGATCGACCTCGATATTGACCTCGTCCCCGGTGCGCCATGCACCAATGGTTGTGATGCTGAGGGTGTGCGGGATGATCAGGACCGAAAAGGTCACGTCCTTGACCGTATTGATGGTCAAGGACACGCCGTCCAGCGTGATCGAGCCCTTGGTCGCGATGAAACGCGCGAGCTCCCGCGTGGTCTTGAGCTCGAACCGCGCCATATCGGGCAAATCCTCGCGACTGACGAGGGTCGCGATCCCGTCGGCGTGGCCTGCGACGATGTGACCGCCGAGTTCGTCGCCGATCTTGAGCGCGCGCTCGAGATTGAGCTTCGTACCCGTCTTCCAGTGCTTTGCCGTCGTCAGCGCCAGCGTCTCGGCAGCCGCGTCAACGTCAAACCAGGTTTTGCCACCTTCGACGCCGGAAGCCACCACCGTCAAGCAGACGCCGTTGCAGGCGATCGAGGCGCCATCGGCGATGGTCGCACGATCGTAGCGGCAGGCGATGCGCAAGCGATGCAACTGGCCCTGCGCCGTCGGCGTCAGGCTGACGATCTCGCCGATATCAGTGACAATGCCGGTGAACATTAAGCGCGCTCGTAGATGGTGAGAGTATCCCTGTCGAATGTTTCGCTAGCATGAACCCTGAAGGCGGGCGACTGCGTGATTTTCGACAGGGGCAATGCATCGAGCGCATCGACGCCATGGGCGCCGATCGCTTCCGTCCCACGGAACAGCCAGATTTCATCCACCAGATCGGCCGCGACGAAGGACGAGGCCACGTGGCTGCCGCCCTCGACCATCAGCCGTGTGATGCCTTTCTCGGCCAGTGCCTGCAGTATCGCAGGAAGATCGAGCCCCGGCGTGCTGCCGGGCGGCATGCGCATGACCTGGGCGCCGGCCGCGCCGAGCCGCGTGGCTGAGGCAGCTTCCGCCAGCTCCGAGCCGATCACCCACAGCGGCGCCTCGCGTGCGGAATGGACGAGTTGGCTCGACGCCGGAATGCGAAAATTCCGGTCGAGCACGATGCGCACCGGAGAACGTGCTTCCATGCCCGGCAGGCGGCACGTCAGGAGTGGATCGTCCGCAAGCACCGTGCCGATGCCAACCAGGATGGCATCACTCTGCGCACGCAGGAGGTGCACGCGGTTGCGCGCAGCCTCCCCCGTGATCGCGACCGGCTTGCCGCCGGCGGCCCCGATCTTGTCGTCGGGCGAGACCGCAAGCTTCAGGATTACATGCGGGCGCTTGTCGCGGATGCGGCGGAAATGGCCGGCATGGTCGTAGGCCGCTTCCACAGCACAGAGCCCGACATCGACGGCTATGCCAGCGGCGCGCAAGCGCGCGTGGCCTTGTCCTGCGACCTCCGGATTGGGATCCTCGATCGCCGCCACCACGCGCTTGACGCCAGCCGCAATCACGGCGTCCGCGCAAGGCGGCGACTTGCCGAAATGCGAACAGGGTTCGAGCGTGACGTAGAGTGTGGCGCCGCGGGCCGCCTCGCCCGTGCGCCGCAGCGCCTCGCGCTCGGCATGCGGACGGCCGCCCGGTTGCGTCCAGCCGCGACCGACGATCACGCCGTCCTTGACGATGACGGCGCCGACGGCAGGGTTCGGCGAGGTGCGCCCCTGCCCGCGCCGGCCGAGCGCCAGCGCAAGCTGCATGAAGCGACGATCGGCGTCTTTGGACTCACGGGCCTTCTGCGCGAGCTGATCCTCCAGGATGCGGAAGATCATTTGCGTATCGCGGCGAGCCGCGCTTCCTCCTCACCGGAAAGCTCGCCGAGCACGTCGGCAAAATCCTTGGCCTCGCGGAAATTGCGGTAGACGGAGGCGAAGCGCACATAGGCGACGTCGTCGAGCGTGCGCAGATGCTCCATCACCGTCTCGCCGATCACCTCCGAGGAGATCTCGGCTTCGCCGGCAGTCTCGAGCTCGCGCACGATGGCAGAAACCATCTTCTCCACCCGCTCGGGCTCGACCGGCCGCTTGCGCAAGGAGATCTGCACCGAGCGCATCAGCTTGTCGCGATCGAACGGCACGCGGCGGCTGTTGCGCTTGATCACGGTGAGCTCGCGAAGTTGCACGCGCTCAAAGGTGGTGAAGCGGAAATTGCAGGCGACGCAGATGCGGCGCCTGCGGATCACGGACGA
The DNA here is from genome assembly GCF_059803455.1 of Bradyrhizobium sp. UFLA05-108. NCBI lineage: Bacteria > Pseudomonadati > Pseudomonadota > Alphaproteobacteria > Hyphomicrobiales > Nitrobacteraceae > Bradyrhizobium > Bradyrhizobium sp. UFLA05-108. The sequence continues at coordinate 142,609 of NZ_JBANAZ010000009.1, forward strand.
ATCCTCGGTCGGACGCGAGTCCTTCACCTGCGTATCGAGACTGTTGCAGTTGGGACAGCGCATCCGCTTGTTATCCGGCTTTACTGGTAGATCGGGAAACGATCGGTGAGCGCCTTGACCCGTTCCTTGATCGCGGCTTCCACCAGCGGCGCCTTGCCGTCGGACGACTGCGCGATGGCGTTCAGAACTTCAGCGATCAAGCCACCGACCTGCTTGAACTCGGCAACGCCGAAGCCGCGGGTGGTCGCCGCCGGCGTGCCGAGACGCAGGCCCGAGGTGACGAACGGCGTCTCGGGATCGAAGGGGATGCCGTTCTTGTTGCAGGTGATGGCCGCGCGGACCAGCGCCTTCTCCGAGACGTTGCCCTTCAGGCCTTTCGGCCTGAGGTCAACCAGCATCAGATGGTTGTCGGTACCGCCGGACACGATATCGAGCCCGTGGCCGCGCAGCGTTTCCGCGAGAGCCTTGGCGTTCTCGACGATGTTTTTGGCGTAGACCTTGAAGTCCGGCCGCAGCGCCTCGCCGAATGCGACCGCCTTCGCTGCGATCACATGCATCAGCGGCCCACCCTGGAGGCCCGGGAAGATCGCCGAGTTGAGCTTCTTGGTCAGCGTCTCGTCATTCCACAGGATCAGGCCGCCGCGCGGACCGCGCAGCGACTTGTGGGTCGTGGTGGTGGTGACGTGGGCATGAGGCACTGGCGAAGCATGCACGCCACCGGCCACGAGGCCCGCGAAATGCGCCATGTCGACCAGGAGGTACGCGCCGACGCTGTCGGCGATCTCACGAAAACGCTTGAAGTCCCAGGCGCGCGAATAGGCCGAGCCGCCGGCGATGATCAGCTTCGGCTTGACCGTTTCGGCCTGCTTGGCGACCGCATCCATATCGATGATCTGGTCCTCGCGCCGCACCGTGTAGTGCGAGGCCTTGAACCACTTGCCGCTCATGTTGACGGGCGAACCGTGAGTGAGATGGCCGCCGGCGGCCAGATCAAGGCCCATGAAGGTGTCGCCAGGCTGCATCAGCGCCAGGAACACGGCCTGATTCATCTGGCTGCCCGAGTTCGGCTGCACGTTGGCAAAGTTGGCGCCGAACAGCCGCTTGGCGCGATCGATCGCAAGATTCTCGGCAACGTCGACCCATTCACAACCGCCGTAGTATCGCGCGCCGGGGTAACCTTCCGCATATTTGTTGGTCATCACCGAACCCTGCGCTTCCAGCACGGCCCGGCTGACGATGTTCTCGGAGGCGATCAGCTCGACCTCGTGGCGCTGACGGCCCAGCTCGCCCTTGATGGCGGCGGCGATTTCCGGGTCGGCCTGCTCAACGGAGGCCGTGAAAAACGAATCGGGCGCGGAGGCGGTTTTTGCGGAAGTCATCGGCGAATATCTCCAACGCCGCAGCCTTTTTGGCGGGCTACGGTCGGTCTTGTGTGGCGGTTGGAAGCACGCGCGATCTACCACATCGGCTCGCCCCGGCCAAGCTTTTGCGGGTCGGGGACGACAATTATGCCAGATATGGTGGGGATCGGGGGATCTGGAGGCCCGAAAGACGAATTCGCCTGCGCTGGGATGCTGGCCAATCGTTAACGGCCGGCCGCTGTCACGCCCGCCGACCGGCGCCCAGACGGCGCCGGCAACCGCTTCCTCCGGCTTTGAGATGGACTTGGCCGCCTCTCCTCACAAACCGGTATAACCAGCCTTCACCGGGTCGATGCTGCCGTCGAGCTCACGAAGATAGGTCAGACCGCAGACCGTCAACCGATGCGTGTCCTTCTCGCCCGCCTCAACCAGCGTATTGAGGTAGTTCGTCACCTTGGCCCTCGCCTCCTCACTCGCCGCAGCGGTGCGGTTGGCCAAGAGGTCATAGGTCTTCATGATGCGGTCGATGGCGGCTTCCATGGCATCCTCTGCTTGGTCCGAATTTTGGGGAACGCTGTCAGGCAAACGCGCCAGCCTCGAAGGCAGCTTCGAATTTGGCGATCGCCTTGTTGGCGAGCCTGATCTTGTTGAATTCGCCGTGCTGGAACAGTTGCACGATGATCTTCAACAGCCGCTCATCGGTGACGAGCGTATCGGGGAGTGCACCGGCTCTGCGCAGATAATTCGCGGCGATGGCATAAGCCTCGCTCACGATCTCCACGTTCATCGTCTGTAGTCCGCGCTCGACCAGCATCGCACGCCTCCGATCCGGAGGGGATAAGCCGCGAGCTGACGGCTGGTTCCGCAAACGAGTTACTTTTTTCGCAGGTGCAAAAACACAAAACGCGCCGGTCCGGGCAAAGCCGGGCCGGCGCGATTGGGGAAGTTCAGGCACGTTCGGAAAGGCACGCCGGTCTTGTTTGGGGCCGGCTTAGCCTTGATCCTTCCGAAAAAATCAGAGCCGATATAGGATCTGGTCGGTCCAGAACCGCTCGAGGCGATGCAGCGACTTGTTCAGCGTGGAGAACTCCTCGCCCGAGATGCCGCCGACCTGCTCCACCGTCTTGACGTGCTTCTGGTAGAGAGCGTCGACGATGCGGCGAACTTCCTGGCCCTGCGGGGTCAGACGGATGCGCACCGAGCGGCGATCAACGCGCGAGCGCTGATGATCGAGGAAGCCGAGTTCGACGAGCTTCTTCAGATTGTAGGAGACGTTGGAGCCGAGATAGTAGCCGCGCGTACGCAGCTCGCCTGCGGTCAGCTCCTTGTCGCCGATGTTGTAGAGCAAGAGCGCCTGCACCGAGTTGATGTCGGCGCGGCCGCGACGATCGAATTCATCCTTGATGACGTCGAGCAAGCGGCGATGCAGCCGCTCCACCAGAGTCAAAGCTTCCAGATAGAGCGACTGCACCGAGCCCTGCTGGCCGGCGACGCGCTCTGCGGTATCTGCCGCAGTTGCGACGGCTTTCATCATGACACTTCCCCTGTTGTCGTTTTTGTCGACACTTATTCGACGAAACTTTTGTCTCGCCTGATAGCTGCAACTTAAGGGGAGGCGTTTGAAGATCAGCTTAAATAAGAGAATAAAGAGATCATGAATTTAAGACAGTGAATCGCGGATTAAGCCTGTGCAACAAGGACTTTTCGCAACCCTCTGTTGACGGTGGCAAGGTCCTGTTCACCCTCCGTCCGCACCACTTGTCGCATTCCAGAACAGCCCTGCCCTGTTTCGAAACGGGCGCGTAAGAGCTGTGGCGGATCACGCGGGATCTTCGAAAACTTGCCTCAAATTCGAGGCAACGATCGATCAACCAAGAGCAATATTCTCGTGCGCCGGACAAGCGCAGCGAAGCGGAGCGCAGAGCCGGGACCGAGATGCCGCGTAGCAGATCGTGGGCCGCCGGCTCAGCAGCGCATCACTGCATGCTGCGCTGCGTCCGGGGTACGAGGGCTTGTGTATCGACGTCTATGGCGGGCGCTCGCGCGCGGCCATCCAGGCGAGCGCGAGATAAGCGGCGAGCATGAAGGCTTCGACCGCGACCACAATGAGACTGCCGCCATAGATGCCGGGGAACATCAATTCGATCACCGCCATCGACACCACAGTCGTGAGCCACACGACAGCGCCCCAGGGCGTGGCGAGCCACAGGCCGACGGCAGCGACGAGCTCGATCACGGCGAAGTAGACGGTCGCGGCTTGCCAGGCCATCGACTGGTTCTCGAACGCATCGTCCTCACCGCCAACGAAGCCAGTCACCTGCGCCCAGTGATAGAGACCCTTCAGGATCGAGAGCAGCGCCATCACGCGCAGGAACAGCACGAGCCGCCGCGTCCAGACGTTCTCGTCGGACTCTGGCCGCTCGGACGACAGCGCAGCTACCGACATTGCGCCGTCTCTTGCGCTGTCGCGGGCGGCATCGCGGGTTGAGATCTCGGACATGGCTCCCCTTCTGGCCGCTTCGCCCGGCAAAATCAATCGGTCTGCTACCGGGTTGCGGAAGGTCAAGCCGCGGTGACGGGAACCATGCGAGCTGGTATAAGAATAATTCTAGTTCGGCATGATCCGGAAAAGTGTGCAGCGGTTTTCCGAAAAGACCATGCCCAAACAACAACTAAGCGCGATGATAAATCATCGCGCTGGAGAGACCTACGATGGCGATCAAGTACGGACGTCCGATCGAATTACGCGAGGTGGCGCGCGGAAGCGCGGCGGCCGCCTCTGCCAAAGATCTAGGCCTGGATCTGATCGTCCGCCCGCGCCGCAACCGCAAGGCAGAATGGGCGCGGCGCCTGGTGCGCGAGAACGTGCTGACCACCGACGATCTGATCTGGCCGCTGTTCCTGATCGATGGCAGCAACAAGCGCGAGGCAGTCAACTCGATGCCGGGCGTCGAGCGGCTCAGCGTCGACCAGGCGGTGCGTGAGGCCGAGCGCGCGATGAAGCTGACGATCCCCTGCCTCGCGCTGTTTCCCTACACGGAAGCCTCGCTGCGCGACGAGCACGGATCGGAAGCTACCAATCCGGACAACCTCGTCTGCCAGGCCGTGCGCGCGATCAAGAAGGAATTCCCTGACATCGGCATCCTCTGCGACGTCGCGCTCGATCCCTTCACCAGCCATGGCCATGACGGCCTGATCGCCGACGGCCGGATCCTGAACGACGAAACGGTGGCCGTGCTCGTGCATCAGGCGCTGGTGCAGGCGGAGGCTGGCTGCGATATCATCGCTCCGTCAGACATGATGGATGGTCGCGTCGGCGCGATCCGCGAGGAGCTCGACCGTGCCGGCCTGCTCGACGTGCAGATCATGGCCTATGCGGCGAAATACGCCTCCGCCTTCTACGGCCCGTTCCGCGACGCCATCGGCTCGGCCAAGACGCTTGTAGGCGACAAGCGCACCTATCAGATGGACAGCGCCAACACCGATGAAGCACTGCGCGAGGTCGAGCTCGACATCGCCGAAGGCGCCGACATGGTGATGGTGAAGCCTGGCATGCCCTATCTCGACGTCGTGCGGCGGGTGAAGGACACTTTTGCAATGCCGACCTTCGCCTACCAGGTCTCCGGCGAATACGCGATGATCGCGGCAGCCGCCGGCAACGGCTGGCTCGACGGCGAGCGCGCGATGATGGAGAGCCTCCTCGCCTTCAAGCGTGCCGGCGCCGACGGCGTGCTGACGTATTTCGCGCCGAAGGCGGCGGAGAAGATCAGAGCGCAGAGTTAATACAACTCCCGTCATTCTGGGGCGGTCCCGCAGGACCGAACCCGGAATGACAGTGCCCACGTTCACCGCCCCCGAATCGCCGGAATATTTCCGCTTGTTGGTCACCGCGGCCTTGGCAGGGGGATGGCCTGATCCCATGTGCTGCCACGGGTGTTTCCGATCGGAAGGACGGATTATGTCGTATTCGGACGCGGGCAATTCGGGCCCCAACTCGAGTCCCTGGCGCAATGGTGGCGGGGTTCCGCCGCATGCCTACGATCCCTACCTCCAGCCGGAGCTGTTCCGCGGCGTGTCGACCCGACGGGTCTTCGCATTCCTGATCGACCTCATCGTGATTTCGGTCCCGGTCATCCTTGGCTATGTCTTCATCGCCGTGTTCGGCGTGGTCACGCTCGGCCTCGGCTGGGCGCTGTTCTGGCTCGCCTGGCCGGCCTCGGTGATCTGGGCCGTGGTTTATTACGGCGCCTGCATCGGCGGTCCGCATTCCGCTACGGTCGGCATGCGGGTGATGGACCTGGAGTTGCGCACCTGGTACGGCGCGCCCGGCTATTTCGTACTCGGCGCCATGCACGCGGTGCTGTTCTGGGTGTCGATCTCGTTCCTGACGCCGCTCGTGGTCCTGGTCGGCCTGTTCAACGGCCGCCGGCGCTTGTTGCACGACATCGTGCTGGGAACTGTCGTCATCAATAACTCCGTCCGCTCGCCCGTTCCGCAGACCGCCAGAACCTACTAGAGCGCCTCTTAAACCACCTTGTAAGCTGACCGATTGACCATGGGCCTCCGTAGCGCGATGCTGATACCCGTTTCGGAGGCCCACGACGTCCCTTGACCCAGCACTCGCGCGACACCCCCCAATTCTACCTTACGGCGCCATCGCCCTGCCCGTATCTGCCGGGCCGGCATGAGCGCAAGGTGTTTACGCACCTCGTTGGGGACCGCGCCGGCGACCTCAACGACCTCCTGACCCACGGCGGCTTCCGCCGCAGCCAGTCGATCGCCTACAGGCCCGCTTGCGACCAATGCCGGGCCTGCGTCTCGGTCCGGGTGGTCGCCAACGAGTTCCGCCCGTCCCGCAACTTCCGCAAGGTGATGGCGCGCAACGCCGACGTCATCGGCGAGCAGCGCAGCGCGGTCCCGACCTCGGAGCAGTATTCGGTGTTCCGCGCCTATCTCGACTCCCGCCACCGCCATGGCGGGATGGCCGACATGACCGTGCTCGACTACGCCATGATGGTCGAGGACAGCCATGTCGAGACCCGCATCATCGAGTACCGCAAGCGCGACCCCGACAGCGGCATCACCGGCCGCGGCGAGGAGCTGCTCGCGGTGGCGCTGACCGACGTGCTCAGCGACGGGCTGTCGATGGTCTATTCCTTCTTCGAGCCGAGCCAGGTCAGCCGCTCGCTCGGCACCTTCATGATCCTCGACCACATCGCCCGCGCGCGGCGCCAGGGCCTGCCCTATGTCTATCTCGGCTACTGGATCGAGGGCTCGAAGAAGATGGACTACAAGGCGCGCTTCCTGCCGCAGCAGCGCCTCGCACCCTCCGGATGGCTGCGCATCGACGCACAAGGCGACACGGCGTCAGAGCCGCAGGATTAAGCGCGTGTTCGCGCGTCGCGCCGGGGTGCAGCGCCGCGCCGCGGCTTTTCAGGACATGGCGGCTTCAGCCACCTCCGATGCCGCGGGCTTTGAAATGCTCTCATTCCCGACGATGAACCCGAGCGCTGCGATTCCGGGAAGGAAGAAGTAACCTCCTCCCAACGTTGTCGTGAAAGTCGCCAGGGAAATCTCTTCACCGCTCGCCAAGCCCGGCATGGAGAAAGACTTGGGGAAGGTCTTGGGGTCAGACGACCCGACAAACGGATCATCCGCGTGGAGGTTCACGAAACTCGGGTTCCGCACCCAGCGCTGCTGGATGAACTCGAACTGCCGCTCGAGATCCGCGTTGCAGGCGATGAAGAAGATGCCCTTGCGCGTTTTGCCGTCGCTGTCCTCGCGATACGGCCGGCCACGGCGAAGCAGTCTGTGCAGCTTGGTCGACTTGATGCTCGATTGCACATCGACGCCCAGCGTATCTCTCGGATTCACCCGGCGAATGTGAGCTCCCTTCGGACACGTGAAGCCGTTGGCGTCCTCGACACGAAAGCGGAATGCGTCGGCTTTCGAATCCGACACTGGGTTATTCGGGTTGTATTTCCACCCGAGCGGCAAGCCATTCTCCTGGCGGCCCATCAGCTTTTCGCAGATGCCCTGACCGTTCGCCAACCGAAAGGCATCGAACGCCTCCACGTCTTGCTCGATCTGGCGCACGGCCAGGTAGCTTCCGTTCAAGGCAAAGCGACCACCGGGATGCCTGGCGCGGCCCGATTGAGTCCACCCCTCCACGTTTGGGCAGTAGGTGAGTTCGTCATATTCGTTGCGATAGCCGAGGATAAACTCTCCAGGTGAGACGACGCGATCGTCATACAGCGAGCCGGCTTCCGCCTTCGCCGTGCTCAGTCCGACGCCGTCATCTTGCCTCAGTCCCCGGATCACGGGTTGCGCGAGACCGTCGCGGAACCCAAATGCCTCGTGCAATTTCTCTTCCGTGTCGCCTTCTACTTTCCGAAATGAGCAAGGGTCGTTCTCGACCCTGATGACGCAGAACACCTCCTCGTCCACATCTGGAATGAGGGGCCCGGCACCTTTCGGCGTCCACTCGGCAATCAGAACGTGCACGGGGCCGCAGGCGGCACCGTCAACATCGGACCAACGCCATTCCCGGGGATTGTCCCTCAGAAGTAGCGCACGCTCGTCGCTACCCATGCCCCTGCGGAATGGTGTCGGGAATGGATGCTCTTTGGTTTCCATGCATCCGAGCTTGGTGAGCCCTGAAAAGCTGAACGCGATCGCCGCAGCGCTCTCAATCGGATGCGTTCTCGATTTCCCGACGTCATGTGCGCTGGCGACCACTCCACTCGCAACGAGTTTTACGAGCCACGCGCGCGCCGCGTTCTCTTGACCGTCTTTGATCGTCAGCAACCAGAAGCGGCTGCTCTTCAGCCAACTGTAGCCGCTCCTCAGCATTCCCTGGATGTCATCGAACTGCTTCGAAAGATGCGGCGCCTGCGCTTTCATGATTCGATGGCCCTCATAATCAGGTCGTCATTGCTGTCGTTGCGCTCCCCGAACAGAGCGTCGCGAAGCCCGGTGGCGAGGTTGATCTCGTCGATCGTTTCCTTGCGCGCGTCGAAGCGAAACATATGCGGAAGCATGCTGTCGCGCGCATATGACTTGAACCTCAGCTCGCACTTCACGCCTCGGAACAGGATAAATCGCGTCGGCGGGAAGCTGCGCGGCTCGTCGACGGCGGGCTGGCCGATCGCCGCCGATCCGCGGCGCTTCAGCGTGGTCCACCGCCACGCCAAGGTCGTTCCGATCGACGCGCCATTGATGAAATCGTCGAGATAGCCGCCAAAACTGCCATCATAATTCGAGCAGAACAGATAGCGGCGCCCCTCCTCGATGATGTGCCAGTGGCCGAAATGAATGCCCGGGGCACTACCCAGACGGCCTTCGGTGAAGAACACCCGTCCAAACAGTGTCACGATGCGCAGCGACGCCCGGATCCACCAGGCACTCCAGCCATTCCGACTACGGATATCCGTCAGGCTGACCATGTGCGCGGTTTCGCGCACCACCAGACCTTCGCACTGGTCAATCGACGTATGGACCTGTTGTGCGCGAGGCACATCGTCTTCGTAGGGATGAAAGAACCAGTTGCCGACCGCCGCAAGCTGCTGATCGATCCGGGAAAGCACGCCGACGACGCAGAACAACGCGATGATCGCGAGGACGAAGAAGAGGACAATCTGCCATCCGAGGAATCTCGCAGTCAATGCATCGTACGCGTCCACGATCGCCGCGGGATAGAAGGTGAAGACCAGCGCGAATGCGACGACGGCCAGGACGATCGGCACGCCGACGATCCAGCCGACCCAATAGGTGGACCATGACGACCACGTCTCCGTGGGCCGGTCGAGTTCGCGACCCACACTCTCCAGCCAGCGCCGCCACGACTTGGACACCGCCGGCAGTGCGATCAGGACCAGCCATGCCAGATACCCGACCCCGACCAGCGCCAGTACACCACGGATGCTGACCCAGATCACCCAGCTGCTCGCCTCGCAAACGGCGTCCGCCACGGTCTGCACGCCGGAATATGGTGCGCCGAACAGCCAGGTGTAGACGCCAACCAGGCCACGCGGCACCGCGCCCACCAGCCAGACCGCGGCCAGCCACAGCACGAAGATCGTCAGCACATAGCCGAGCTTTGCGGAGATACTTGCGCCCTTCCCGCGCCACCAGGATCGCGGAGCAGGCGCGATCGCCCAATCGAATTGCGGGTTCTTGAATGCCCGTTGTGCGAGCGCGAGCGCGAACGATGCACGGTCATCGCCGTACTGCTCCGTTGCCTTCATGGCCCGCGCTTCGTCCCGCGTCCATTCAAGCAGCTCCTGCTCCTTCTCGATCTGTCGGGCCGTTCGGTCGCGGGCGCCGATGAAGCCGCCATCGGCGATGCTGAGGCACTTCATCAGCTTTTCGTGCAATTGACTGTTGCGATCGCTCTGCCGCGCTGGACCACCGCCGGGCCAGAACCTGCTGTAGAGCGACCACATCGCTTCGCTTGGATGACAGACGAGCCGGTAGAGCATATCGTCGGGATCGATACCCTCTTCGATGGCAAGCTCGAGCATCAGCAAGGGCCTCGGATCGTCCGCATCCGCCCTCGCCGGCAGTAGCGCGATCGAGGCGAACTGGACCACCTCTACGTTCGCGAACAGCGCGCTCAGCGCAGTGCAAACAGGGCTGTTTTCCGAAAGATCAGTCGTGCCGTCCCAGCCTGGCACAACGATGCAGATCATCTGCTGGCGGACCATCTCGAGCATGCCCGTCCCCCTCCCGCCTGCTAAATGAAACTCACGCGCATGCGCGACATCAGCGGTCCGTCGTAGGTGATGGCCTTGCCCTCACGCTGCGCCAGTTGCAGCTCGGGCAGGATCAACAGGCCAATCAGCGCACTGGTCAGGATCTCGACCGCGTAAACCATGGCGGGACACTGGCGAGTGCCGTAGCCGAACATCAACCACCGCAGATCCTCGTCCTTGCCCCAGTTGCGCGCGGGACAGAACTTGTTGCTGTCCTTCACAACATTGGAATCGAACAAGCTCGCAATCGACCAGATCGTCATTTTTCCGCCGGCGGAGCACGTTGCATTGTGCCGCGCGCCCGTTTCGAATTCCGTGTCGCGCGGCACATTGCGCGCGAGCAGCGGAAAGATCGGCCGGAAGCGCATGAGCTCGAGCACATGGTTTCGCACCAAGTCGCGGAAGGCCCTATTCTGCCAAACTTCGGGCGGGCCGATTTGCTGGAGCCGCCGCGCCTCCTCTCGCAGAGCCTTGTGAACCTTGGGGCGACCCAGAAGCTCTTGCACGGCAAGGGCCCCCGACTGCACCGTCACCGGATGCGAAATCCAAGCAAGTCCGACTGCGTTTCGCTCAATGTCGGCAGAACCCGGCAAGCCCCACGCATTTTGAATGTCGGTTTTCACGCCCGCGATGCGCGACTTCAGCGCGTCTGCGTTGAGCTCGGCCCTGCGCTGCACCCTCAGCGTCGCCGAACTTCCGGCCAGGAGCTGCCCCGCCACATAGCGGATCTCCAGGAGATATTGCCGTTGCAGTCCCTGGTCGCTGACGTTGCCGTTGGCGCCCGCAGCCACCTTGTCCGTCGCCGCGCCGAACAAGGGATACATGGCAAGAAACACGATCCACATCAGGTAGTCGTCAATGAGATCGAACGATTTGTTCGTCCCGAGCGCCTGGAGGGTTTGAACGTATTGTTGGACTGCCACGTCGGCTGCGGCCGGCAACGTCGGTTTCAGTTGAGCCAGCCGATCATCCAGCAAACGCCTGTCGGCGACATAGGTCGGACCGGGATCCATGCCGATCAGATAGTCGCCGGCCGAGAGGTTGGCAGCATGCGCCGTGTTCGAGAAGCTGTTCGGCCTCTTCAGCACCGCTTTGACGGCGCTCGCCCGCGCCGCCATGCCCAACCAGCCGCCGACGAACGGCCAGCGCCGAAGCACTTTTCCGATCGCGCGCAAGGCGCCCGGATGGCGATTGGCCCAACAAAAGATCCCGTAGGAGATGCTGCGAACTCCCGGCGGCAAGGCATCGGGCTCGGGGGTCGTGTTTTTCATGCTGGGTGCCAATCCTGGTGTCGCGTTGCAAGCGCTGCAGCGGCCCGCTTCTGGTAGAAGGCCATGCCGAGACGACGCGCCGCGTCGGAGGTCTGTGCGAAGCATGCCCTGGCCGCGGCCTCGTCGCCCGCGCGCCGCAGTGTCACGGCCAGCTCGTAAAGAGCTTCCGTCCGGTGCCCGTACTCTTCGCCGGCCTGGTCGACTGCCTTGCGTCCGGTGCTGATCGCATCGTTCAGGTTTCCGAGAGCGCGATAAGCAACACTGAGGCCGACGCGCATGAACGTCCTGCCGTAAGGACCGGCCGCGTCGTAAATCCGGTCTGCGAAGCCTTTTTCAAGCACCGCGACTGCTTCGGAGGCCTTGCCTTTGCGCGCAAGTGCGTTGCCGAGCACCCCCCAGCAACACGCCAGCGTGGTCGGCACGTTGTGCGTGATGCATTGCTGCACGGACTTGCGCATCAAGGCCTCTGCATCGTCGAGTTCCTCCTTCTCGACCCAGATCTGCGCCTGGACCGTGTCGACCAGCAGACGCGAATATGGATGATCGGCCTTGGACAGAATCTCGTAGGCCAGGGTGCAGACCTCGTGGGCCGCTTCGTAATCGCCGAGGCGCCACAGCGTGCTGGCATGGAATGCGTACAGGTTGATGATGGGGATGACAGCCCATCCGGGTTGGACATAGTGCCCAGCCAACTCGGGCCCGTACTCGGCCAGCAGGACACCGCCCTCGGCGCCCGCCTCCGCATACCGACCGAGAGCATGGAAATGCATCAGGCGCGCCTGATGCGCCGCCATCACCATACGACGACGCTGCGCAAGGCGGGCGGCTTCCAGGCCCTGTGTTGCATGCCGCAGGCCTTGCTCGAAGCGTCCGCGCATCCACAGAAACACCGCCGTCTGCGTCGAAACCGATGCGCGTGCAGGCTGGTCATTCAGCTGCGCGGCAATTGCTTCCGCGCGTTCCATGTTGTTGAAGATCTCGTCGATGTGTCCGAGGGCCATCATGGCGCCGATGGCTTCCAGCCGGAGCGCGAGTTCCAAGGCCTGCGCGGTCGGCGCGCGGTCGGCGCGGCGAGCCGCTTCAATGCCCATCTCGAAGAGTTGCAGAGCTTCCTGATTGGCCGAGCGCGAGATGGCACGCGCCATCGACTTCACTGCATATCTTGCCGCATGCTCCCATTCCTCGCCCTTGAAGGCGTGATGGGCCAGGGCCGGCGCCGCATCGGCGTCCTCGGCACCGGGTTGCGACTGCAAGGCCAGGAAAGCGAGCCGATGCAGCGCCTTGAGGCGGGCGCGGGTCAGCGTCCCCAGCACGACGTCTCTGACCAGTGCATGACGGAACACGAAAGCGTGCTGCTCCAGGGAACGCCCCGTGGGATCGGGGCTCGTCAGCAAGCCGGACGAGACGCAAAGACCAAGCAATTCCTCGGTGCGCGCGAGGTCTTCGTCCTGCATCGCGGCGATCAGCTCTCGCGTGATGGGATCGCCGAGAACGCTCGCCGCCTCCAATGCCGACTTTGCGGCATCAGGCAGCCTGTCGACCCGCGCCCCGATTACGGCGGCGATCGACCCCGGGACTCGCAACTCCCCAAGGGGCCGCTGTAAACGGTAGGCGCCCGGCGTCCCCTCGAGTGATCCGTCATCGATCAGCGTGATGACGAGTTGCTCCATGAAGAAGGGATTGCCGTCGGCGCGGCGAACCAGCTCGCTGGTCACTCCCAGCAGGGAGGGATCATCGCCGAGCAAGGCCCGCGCGAGGGCGAGCATCTCCCCGTTCCGGAGGGGCTCGACCAGGTGCTCGGCGAACCACGTCGTCTGTCCCCATTGATGCTCGAAATCCGGACGGTAGCTGACACAGATCATGACCGGCAGACCCTGGAGCCGGGGCAACAAGGCCTCGAACAGCCGCCGGCTGTCGCGATCGGCCAGGAACACATCCTCGAGCACCAGCACGAACGGACCTGCCTGGACCCGCTGGCGAACGAGCCACAGCAGCGCCTCGCCGATACGGCGCCGCCTTTGCGCCGGATTGAGCGCCAGCCATGCTTCGTTCGGCACGGCGAGCCCGAGCAGATCGCTCAAAGCCGGGAGATGGTCGGCGCCTTCTGCCGGCCATTTCGCGAGCAAGACCTGCACAGCGGTCTGCTTGACGTCGCTCGCGATCGTGCGAGGCAGCTCCAACAGACTTGCGATCAGATCGGCCGCGGTGCTGTACGCTCTCGTGCTCGCATAACCTCTCGCCTGCGCGATGCACAGGTTCACACCGTGGCCTGCGAGAGCGCCTGTCCAATCGCCGATCAGGCGGGACTTTCCGACGCCGGCATCGCCGCGCAGCCCAATCGTCCGCATGGCGCCCGTCCTGGCGATCTCGAGCTCGCTCGCCAGCACAGTCAGCAACTCCTGGCGTCCGACCAGCGGCGCCCAGCGCTGCTTTCGCGTCAACGGCGCGGCCGCCGAGCTTTCGGTCTCGACCACGACTTCATGAAGTTCGATCGGGGCAACCAATCCACGCACGGGCTTTATTCCGACCTGCCGTGTGTCGATCTGCTGTGCGACCAGGCGCTGCGTCGCCGCGCTGATCAAGATGCCGCCCGGCCGCGCCAGCTTCTCAAGCCGCGACGCGATGTGGATCGTCTGGCCGTCCGCACCGTAATGCGACCACTGGTACTGTCCGACGATACCGACCAGGACCTCGCCGGAGTTGATGCCGATGCGCAGCGTCGGGCTGGCGACGCCTTGCGCTTCGTGGCCGGGAATGGTTGCCCTCTGCATCTTCAGAGCGGCCATGCAGGCCCGCAAGGCGTGATCTTCCTGCGCCAGAGGCGCGCCGAACAATGCAACGAGGCCGTCTCCCAGCAATTGGCTGACGGTGCCTCCAAAGGTTTCGACTGCATCGGCAAGCAGGTTCAGCGTCCTGCCGAGATAGTTCCGGGATTCCTCGGGGTCTGCGTGCTGCAACAATGAGGTCGAGTCGCAGACGTCGACGAACAGCACGCTGACCTGTTTGTTCTCGGTCAGCAGCTGCGCCCGCGAGGTGGGATGTTGCGAAGCGGATCGCGCCTCGCGCTCCGTTACGCCTGAGGTTGAGGGCCCGGAAGACTTGTCGGCGGCACGGTTTAGACCGGCGCCGCATTGCGAGCAGAATCGGTGCTCTAGTTCGACTCGGGCTGAGCAAGCAGGACACCTGGTCACGGCACTACGCACTCATCAATGGCTTCAACGAATAACCGACGCTCATCCGCATGATCATCGTCTCTGAAGGACGTGAACCTGCGCGCAAAACGAGTGGCGGGAAGGCCTGGCCAACATGGCGAAGGTCTTTCCGCCGGTAACAATCAAGACGTCGATATGCCCTTCGCGCGGCATATCCATGCTAGGCAGGTGCCAATTCCGAAATGCCGGCACCTCATGCAAACGAATAAACTTGTGTCCTGCCCTTCGAGGCCGCGAGGCCAACCTTGATCCCGAATAGGAGCCGCCTGAATCAAACCAATGGATCTAGACCAAAGGCGAATCTAGCCAAAGGTCCTGCGCCGATCGAAGTCGCGCGTTGCCGACGAACATGTCTGATGAAAGCGCGATTGACGCGCTCATCTCAGCGCATCATTCCGCGGCGGATGAAAACCAGCTTGAAAAAACCAACGCCATTATATGCCCTATCAAAAATTGAATTCATTATACGCGCCTAGCCAAAATTGAAAAGGACGAATCCGTAAAAGCCCGGGGGTCCGGGAGTCAGGCCGCGAACAAGGCTCGATTATTCCATCCAATGGCGAACGCGTGGTTTTCCTGCCTTTTGCGCGCGCTTGCGCGCGGGCTCGACGGTCGCCGGGGTTCCGCACCGGCTGATCTCGGGGAAGAATGCCCCGCCCTCACCCCAACAGCGCATCGAACAACAACTTCAGGTTGAGGATCACGATAACGCCGGCGACGATCCAGGCAATCGCGGCAACTCTGCGGGAAATCGCGAACTTGCCCATCTTGCGTCGGTCGGAGACGAAGCGCACCAGCGGAATGACCGCGAACGGAAGCTGCATCGACAACACGACCTGGCTGAACACCAGGAGTTGCCCGGTACCCTGCTCGCCGTAGAGCGCGGTGACGACGATCACGGGAACGATCGCGATGCCGCGCGTGAGCAACCGGCGCGCCCAGCTCGGCAGGCGCAGGTCGAGAAAGCCTTCCATCACGATCTGGCCGGCCAGCGTCGCGGTCACCGTGGAGTTGAGGCCGGAGGCGAGCAACGCCACTGCGAACAAGGTCGAGGCGATGCCAAGTCCAAGCAGCGGCGACAGCAACTCGAAGGCCTGGCTAATCTCGGCGACGTCGGAATGGCCGCTCTTGTGGAAGGTCGCGGCCGCGACCACCAGGATCGCGGCGTTGATGAAGAGCGCCAGCATCAGCGCCACCGTGGAGTCGGTCGTCGCCCATGTTATCGCCTCGCGCCGACCTTCGTCGGTCCGCTCATAGGCGCGGGTCTGCACGATCGAGGAGTGCAGATAGAGATTATGCGGCATCACGGTGGCACCGATGATGCCGATCGCAATGTAGAGCATCTCGGGATTGGTGAAGATCTCCGTCCGCGGCGCAAATCCACGGATCACCTCCGCGACCGGCGGCGCCGCCGCGGCAATCTGGATCGCAAAGCAGACAGCGATCACGACGAGCAGCGACATCACGAAGGCTTCAAGGAAACGAAAGCCGCGGTTCATCAGAAGCAGCAGGAGAAAAGCGTCGAGCGCGGCGATCAGCGCGCCGCCGATCAAGGGGATGCCGAACAGCAGCTTGAGGGCGATCGCCGTGCCGATGACCTCGGCGAGATCGCAGGCGATGATTGCCGCCTCGCAGGCGAGCCACAGCATCCCGTTCACCGCCGGCGAGTAGGTCGCGCGGCAGGCCTGCGCAAGATCGCGGTCGGTGACGATGCCGAGCCTTGCGGCCAGCGACTGGAGCAGGATCGCCATCAGATTCGAAAGCAGGATGACCGAGAGCAGCGTGTAGCCAAACTTCGAACCGCCGGCGAGGTCGGTCGCCCAGTTGCCGGGATCCATGTAACCGACCGAGACGAGATAGCCGGGGCCGACAAAGGCAAGCAGCCGGCGCCACCACGCTGCGGCGGCGGGGATCGCGACCGTGCCGTTCACCTCGGCCAAGCTCTTCGTGGTGGGCACGTCTGTGCGCCAGCCAGCTGCGTCGGGGGTCAGATCGGGTGATCGGGCATCCATGGACAGAAAGAATACCGAACTAGGTGCTTATTGCAACTCATTTGCAACTGCATCTAGCCGCATTGGTTCCCGTGATGAGGCGCACGACCGGGATTGTCGGGAAGCGGGTGGGTTTGGTGGTCCTTCGGGGCGGATACTGGCCTTCAGATCGATTTCCAGGGAATGACCGATGTCAACGACCCCTTGCCTTCCGGACACGTTCAACCGCCTCGCCTGGTCCAATCTTGCGGCGCAATCGGCGGAACAGATCGCGCTGGCCGCCGCCCCCATCGTCGCGGTGCTGACGCTGGGCGTCGCTGAAGGCCAGACCGGCCTGCTCCAGACCGCCCTCACCCTGCCCTTCGTGCTGTTTGCGATTCCGGCCGGCCTGCTCGCCGACCGCATCTCCCGGCGCGCGCTGATGGCCGGCGCCGAGGCGCTGCGGGCTGCGGCGCTTGCGGTCATCGTGATCCTGATTGCGCTTGGCGCGCTCAACCTGCCACTGCTCGCAGCGCTGGGCTTTGCGGCGGTCTGCGGCACGGTCGTCTACAGCGTGGCAGCGCCGGCGCTGGTGCCTTCGCTGGTTGGACCGGAGCTGCTGCCTGCCGCGAATGCGCGAATTGAGCTTGCGCGCACGATCGCGTTTGCGAGCGGTCCCGCACTCGGCGGCGCACTGGTCGGCTGGCTTGGCGCCAGCCCGGCCTTCGGCTTTGCGGCCGCGCTTTCGGCGATCGCGGTGGTGCTGCTCGCCGGCCTCTACGAGCCCGCGCGCGCAGCCGCGCCGCGACGGCACCCGCTGCAGGAGATCCGCGAGGGCGCTGCCTTCGTCTTCCATCACCCGCTGTTGCGGCCGGTGTTCGTCACCCAGTTCATCTTCAACACAGGCTGGTTCCTTCAGCTTGCGGTGTTCGTGCCCTATGCGGTGCGCCATCTCAGCCTCTCGGCGACCGGCGTCGGCGTGGTGCTTGCGATGTATGGCGTCGGCATGGTGATCGGCGCATTGGTCGCGACGCGGGTGATGCGGCGCCTCGCCTTCGGCATGGTGGTCGGACTTGGACCGGTGACCGGGTTCGTTGCTGCCCTCGTGATGGCGCTGACGGTGCTGGTGCCTGCGGCATGGCTCGCATGCTTGAGCTTCTTCCTGCTCGGCGTCGGCCCGATCCTCTGGGTGATCTCGACCACCACGCTGCGCCAATCGGTGACGCCGCCGCGCCTGCTCGGCCGCGTCTCCGCCATCAACATCATGAGCTACGGCGCACGCCCGCTCGGCTCGGCGCTGGGCGCGATCGTCGGCGGGTTTTATAGCGCGGAGGCATGCCTCTATCTCGCAGCCGCGATCTTCGCCGTGCAGGCGCTGGTGATCTGGCTCTCGCCGGCAGTCGCGCTGGACCGGCAGCCGGAGATGGTCGGCGACGAGGCGGCGGCGCGCGCTTGCTGATCGGGCCCGGGCGGACGACGGTCACTCGCCTCGAGCATGATCCGGAAAAGTGCGGAGCGGTTTTCCGAAAAGATCATGCTCAAACGACAACCTAAAGCGCGATGACGTTTCATCCCAATCTCATCGCGCTTTAGCGATCGAAGGCCCGGGCCAAACGCGCAATCGCCGGCGCAATGATCTGGCGCGGAAAACCGCTGAAGCCCAGCATCAGCGCCGATTGCGCCGGTGCCTCAAGATACAGAGGGCTCATCGCGCGAACGACGACGCCGTGCTCGCGCGACCGCCGTTCGATAGTTACGTCCGAGAGTCCCGATCGCGTGTAGGCGACCAGGTGCATCCCCTGGTCCGGCGGTTCGACGCTCAGGTGATCGCTCAGCCGGCGCCTGAGGGCCGCGACGAGTGTATCTCGTTGAAGGCGGTACACCTCCCGCATTCTGCGGATGTGAGCCGCAAAATGCCCCTCCTCCATGAAGGCGGCGACGACCGCCTGGCACAGGCTGGGCGGCTGGCGGTCCATCAGATAGCGCGCGGCGACGAAGTTCCGCACGAGTGAATCCGGCACGACCGCGTAGCCGAGCCGAAGTCCCGGGAAGAGCGCCTTGTTGAGAGTTCCGACGTAAATCACGCGCCCGGCTTCATCGAGGCCCTGGAGCGAAGCGAGTGGCCGGCCGCCATATCTGAATTCGCTGGCGTAGTCGTCCTCGATGATCCAGGCGCCCGACTCTCGGGCCCAGCCAAGCAGTTCGAGGCGGCGCGCCATCGACAGGGGCACGCCCTTTGGAAACTGATGCGAGGCAGTTATGAACACAGCGCGCGCTTTGGGCGCGCGACGGATGCCTTCGGCGACGTTAATGCCGTGCTGGTCCACCGGGATGGGGAAAACCTTCGCGCCTGCTGCGATGAGCGCAAGACGGGTCAAGGTGTAGCCGGGATCTTCAGTCCAGGCCTCCTTGTCCGGCCCCGGCATGATGCGGGCCACGATGTCGACGGCCTGTTGCGTGCCAGCAGTGAGCACGATCTGGTCGGGCCCGCAGCGCACGCCGCGTGCGGCCCGAAGATAGTCGCAAAGCGATTTGCGCAGCTCTGGCAAGCCGCGGGGATCGCCATAGCCGAGGTGATGCCGTCCAAAAGACCGCAGCGTGCGCGCGGTAAGCTTGCGCCACAATTCGGCGCTACGCGCGTCCAGCAGGGTCCTCCCCAGGTTGAAGGGACGTTCATCGTCTCGCGCCGTCACGTCGACGAAATCGCCGAGTTCAGCGAAGGTGGTGACAGCCGATGCAGGCCGCACCTTTCGGTCCTGAAAGGCCGCGAACGGCTCGGGAAGATCGAAGGCCACGTAGGTCCCAGCACCTCTCCTGCCGACGGCATAGCCCTCGGCAAGAAGCTGCTCGAAAGCCGAGACGACTGCGGAGCGCGAAACTCCGAGCTGCGTTGCGAGTTCGCGTGTCGAGGGCAGCTTGGTCGCGGGACGGAGCGCTCCCGACAAGATCGCCGAGCGCAGCCGCAGATAAATCTGGCGGAACACGGGCGCATCTGCCGCGCGATCCACCTCGAACGCATAAAGCTCTGCCCAGCTTTGCCGACTCTTCACGTGTTCTCCCCAACAACTGAGCTGCGCGTCAGGACAAGTGGTATGCCTCAACGAAACGAAGTGGACCTTTCTATAAGACCACTGAAATCTTATCCAATTTTCGGATAACGACGAAATTGCCGCTCAGCGAACAACGGTACGGAGCGTCCCCAACCATGAGCTCACCGCAGATCCGTCGCGCAGACCGGGCCATGTCGCACGAGCGGATGCTGGAGATGCTGGCACAAGGCTATAGTGGCCGTCTCGCGACGGTTAGCGAGGACGGTTTCCCCTATTGCATCCCGCTCCTCTATCTCTGGATCGACGGAGAGGTGTATCTCCACACGACAGGTGCCAGAGGACATCTGCGCGCGAACATCGAGCGGGACCGGCGCGTCTGCTTCGAGATCGACGAGCACGATGGTGTCTTCGATTATGGCCGGTTTGAATGCGATTCCGGTCTCGCCTATCGAAGCATATGCCTGTTCGGCCGTGTCAGGATCGTGGACGACAGGGCCGTCAAGCAGCGGTTCTGCGAGGCCTTGATGGTCAAATACGGCAAGCCGGAAACAACGCGACCCAAGGGATTCTTTCCGCGGCTCGATCTCATTACCGTCTATGCGATCGCCATTGAGCGCATGACCGGCAAGGAGACTTCAATGCCGCCGCTTTCCGAACAATGGCCCGCCAGGGACCGGACGAAAACACCCAAAGCCTCAATCCCGCCGGACGGCCCCTAACCCGCCAGATACCGCTCGTAGCTTCCCGTCACCGGCTCGTTCGTGTCGATGTCCGGATCGAGCGTGTAGAGATCCTGCGCGCGGCCGATGCCACGCAGTGCGTAGCGGCCGGTCGAGACGAGATAGCGGCGGCCCGCCGCATCGAGCCCCGCGTAAAACTCCGCCGATGCGAGCAGCTCGCGATCGACCGAGCGGCTCATCGAGGCAATGCGGCTGACCTCGTTGACCGTGGGCCCGACCACCGTGAAATCGAGCCGGTCCTCGCTGCCGATATTGCCGTAGAAGACCTCGCCGACATGCAAGCCGATATAGGCCGACGTGATCGGTCGGCCGTCGGCGGCGCGCCTCGCATTCAGCGCCACGATGTTCTTGCGGAAAAGATGCTCGGCCCGCAGAGCCGCGCGACGCGCCGCCGCCATGTCCTCGCCGGTGAACATCGCGAGCACGCCGTCGCCGATCAGCTTCAGGACGTCGCCGCCGGCGTCGTGGATCGCGTCGATCACAGCCTGCGCATAGTCGTTGAGGAACGGGATGATCTCGTCCGGTCCGATACTCTCGCTGATCCCGGTCGAGCCGCGCAGGTCCGAATACCAGAGCACGGCGCTGATGCGCTCGGTGACGCCGCGTGAGATGCGCCCGCGCAGCACCTGCTCGGAGGCATCGCGGCCGAGGTAGACACGCCCGAGCGTGCGCACGATATCGACCTGCTGGGCGGACTTGACCGTGAGCCCCAGCACCGGCACGAGATCGCGCAGCGCCGCGAGCTCGCTCTCGGCAAAGCCCTCGGGCCGCCGCGTCGTCCAGTAGGAATAGAGGCAGTCCATCTGGCCGAGCGCACCGGTCTCGCCGAAGCGATGCACGAAGGCGAGGATATGCCGATGGCCTTTTTCCGCGAGTTCGCCGATCTGCGAGAAGTCGAGCGATGCGGCGTCCGCGAGATCGAGCTGCATCTCGTCCTCGCCGTGCTCGAGCAGATGATAGAATACCGAGCGGCGCCAGTTCTTGGCTGGATCGCCCTCAGCCGTCGATCCATACTCGAAGACGTCGCTCTCGTTGGTCGGCCCATCGCTCCAGCGGAAGGCGCGCCCCTCATAGATCGGGTGCAGCGTGTCGATGACGACGAGCCCCCGCGACAGCGCGATCCCTTCCGCGCGGCAGCGCTCGCAGAAGCCGCGCAGCATCTCGATCTCGGGCAGTCCGGTGAGCCCCTGGCTGGTCAGCCAGTTGATCAGCGCAAGGCGGGGGATCAATTCCATGGGCCATTAT
This sequence comes from Bradyrhizobium sp. UFLA05-108, assembly GCF_059803455.1. Lineage (NCBI taxonomy): Bacteria > Pseudomonadati > Pseudomonadota > Alphaproteobacteria > Hyphomicrobiales > Nitrobacteraceae > Bradyrhizobium > Bradyrhizobium sp. UFLA05-108. The sequence goes on from NZ_JBANAZ010000009.1 coordinate 164,211, forward strand.
AGCCGCACCTTCGTGACGGACGAAAGGCGGACCTCGCCTCGCACGGCGTCCCGCATGCCGCAGATCGAATATGCCGTGGCCGATGTTGACGTCACCCGCGCCAGGGATGCAAAAGTCAGGCAATGATTTCGCGCATGAGCCAGCGACAACTTCCGATCATTCTGGCGCTCGGCACCACACAGACGCTGGCCTGGGCTTCGAGCTATTACCTGCCGGCCATCCTCGCCGATCCGATCGGACGCGATCTCGGCGTCTCCTCCAACTGGATCTTTGGCGCCTTCTCAGCCTCGCTGGTGATTTCGGCCATGCTCGGCCCGCGCATCGGGCGGCAGATCGATCTCGTCGGCGGACGACAGGTCCTGTCGGCCTCGAACCTGACGATTGCCGGCGGCCTCGTGCTGCTCGGCTTCTCCACCTCCGTCCCGGTGATGGCGATCGCCTGGCTCGTGCTCGGCATCGGCATGGCGCTCGGGCTCTACGATGCGGCCTTCGCCGCGCTCGGACGCATCTACGGCACCGAGGCGCGCGGCTCGATCACCGGCATCACGCTGATGGCGGGATTTGCCTCGACCGTCGGCTGGCCGCTGACGGCCCTCGGGCTTTCGCATATCGGATGGCGCGACACCTGCTTTGCCTGGGCAGCCGCCCACATCCTGATCGGCCTGCCGCTCAACCTCTTGATGCTGCCGAAGGTCAAGGGCGCCAAGGAAGCGGCGACGACGGCCGTCAAGCCGCATATCCCGCTCAACCGCACCATGATCCTTTTGGCCTTCGTCTTTGCCGCGGCCTGGACTGTGACCGGTGCGATGGCGGTGCATTTCCCGCGCATCCTCGAAGCCACTGGCGCGACGCCGGTCGAGGCGATTGCAGCGGGCGCGCTGATCGGGCCGGCGCAGGTCGGCGCGCGGGTTCTCGAGGCGAGCTTTCTGAGCCGCTTTCATCCACTGTGGTCGACGCGGCTTGCCTGCATCACCCACCCGATCGGGGCCGCCGTGATCGCCATCTTCGGCGCTGCCGGTGCAAGCGCCTTTGCCATTCTCCACGGCTCGGGTAACGGCGTTCTCACCATCGCACGCGGAACGCTGCCGCTGTCGATCTACGGACCGAAGAACTACGGCTACCGCCTCGGCATCATCGGTGCGCCGGCACGGATGGCGCAGGCCGTCGCTCCCCTCGCCTTCGGCCTGTTGATCGACGTCATGGGCAGCAAGGTTCTGATCGTGTCGTCGGCGCTGAGCCTCGCAGCGCTAGCGGCGCTGTTCCTGATCCATCCGGAGCGTCGCGGGCCTTCTTGAGGCCCCTTCCCTTCGCGGCTGCTTTCGCGCAAAAAGCAAGGCATGACCAACGACAGCGAGCTATCAGGCACATTCAAGCGTCTCACGCGATGGGCGACCACGCCGCCGCAGGCCTATGGCGTCTATCTCGCCGCCGTGGTGCTGGTGTTCCTGCTGTCGTTCTACGCGGGCAGCCTGAAGCCGAAGAAGGCGCCAGAGGGCGGACCGCCACCCGTGACGCTGCCCAAGAGCTGATCAAGAGCTGATCAGGCAGGCTTCGCCTCACTGGTCGCGATCCAGATGCCGGCGAACACCGCCACGAGGCCAATCAGAAGATTGGGTGTGATCGGCTCGCCCATCAGGAGCGCCGCGAGCGCGGCCGCGGCGATCGGGTTGACCGTCATCGTGTTGGCGACACGGGTCGGCGTGGCGAGCGCGAGCGCCCTCACCCAGAGGATGAAAGCGAGTGCTCCACCGCCGATGCCGAGATAGACGCCGGCGATCCATTGCGCAGTCGTGAAGTGGTCGAGCGCCGCAAAGCTGCCGCGCGCCAGGCCGACCAGTACAAGCGCGATGGCCCCTGCCCCCATCCCGACGGTCAGGAAGCCGAGCGTGCTCGAGCGCTGCATCAGCGGGCGGGACCACACGTTGTAGAAGGCCATGCAGAAGACTGCCGCAGTCATGATCAGTTCGCCGCGCCAGGCTCCGGGCGGGCTTTGCGCCAGGCCCGTCGCGAGCGCGGCCAGGACGCCGAGCACGGCAACGCCGACGCCAACCGCCTTGCGCACCGTCAGACGCTCGACGCCAAGCAGCGCGCCGACCACCATGGTGTGAAGCGGCAGCGTCGCGAGCGCGAGGCTGGCCCGCGCCGCTGTCGTGTAGGAGATCGCGATATTGTAGAGGATGAAGAACAGGCCGAAGAAGCTGAGGCCGAGCAGTAGCACCGCCGGCAGGTCACGCCGCGACGGCCACCGCGCGCCGAGCCACAGCGCAACCGGCAGCAGGCAGGCGAACCCAATTCCCCAGCGCAGGATGGCCAGCAGGATCGGATCGGCACCACCGACAAGATAGCGCGTGATCGCCGCCGCGGTGCCGCCGATGCTGCTGGACAAAAGCGCGATCGCAACGCCCGGCCATTCGCCCAAGCCTGCTCCCAAAGGCTGCCTCCTTCGCGAAGCCAGTTGGGCATCCTCCTAGCACCACCCTGCTGACAGCATCGTGGCAGCAGCCCTTCCGCTGCCCGGGCGACGTCAGTCGTAAAACTCCGGCGCCATCTTCAGGCTGTCGCGCTGCGCCTTGTCGTGGTTGATCCAGAGCTGCGCCTTCTCCTTGGCAAGCACGTCGGCGATCTTCTGCATCGAGGCGACCGTCTGGTCCTTGCTGGCGTTCATGCTGGGCACCACGCGGTTGTCCCAGTTGCTTTTGAAGTGCACGGCATCGCCCGACAGCACCACCGCGCCGGTCTTCGGCAGTTTCACCAGCAGCGACTGGTGTCCCGGCGTGTGGCCGGGCGTTGCGAGAATGGTCAGGCTGCCGTCGCCGAACACGTCCTTGTCGCCGTCGAGCAGCACGACGGGATGCGACGGCTTGAAGCGCGGCTCATTGTTGGGACCGGGCCACTCATATTCAGCCTTCTGAACATGCAGGACTGCCTGCGGAAACATCTCGACATTGCCGGTGTGGTCGGGATGCGTGTGCGACACCGCCATCCATTTGATATCGCTCGGCTTGAGGCCAAGCTGTTCGAGTTGCGCGACCAGCGTCTTCGGCCGGTGCCAGACCGTCGCCTTCGGGTCGGAGGGAACGAGGCCATTCGGCATCGATGCAACCGCATCGGGGACACCGGTATCCCACAGGAACCAGCCCCGGCTGTGCTTGATCAGGTAGCAGCTATCGACGAAGTCCATCGGCTTGCCCTCGTTCATGCCCGGCGTCCAGCGCGACACGTCGCTGGTGGCACCCTCCCCGCAATTGAGGATGTAGAGTTTTTCGACACCCGGCTTTTCCGATTGGGCCGAGGCGGTTTGGGTAAGCAAGGCGAACGCGATTGCGGCGAGCGCGAAACTGATCCGGGGCATCATTCTGGTTCCTTATTTTTCGGAAGCGGCGCGCCGGCGACACATCCGTGACCGCTGACGAAACCCCGGCGACGCCAGGGAATTCCCCCCGGGCCCAAACACGTCAATGTGGGCAGGTTTCCACCTCGACGGTGACATGGCTGAGCCCCTTCAGCCCCGCGAGCCGCTTCTTGTAGACGGCCGGCTGCTTGGGCTTGTCGGAGACGAGCGAGACCAGCACGGCGCGGTGGCCGGGACCGACCTGCCAGAGATGCAGATCGGTGACGCGGTCCTCGCCCACCTCCATGCGGGCGCGTATGACCTTTTCCAGCTTCTCGTCGGCCCGGACGTCGAGCAGCACCGCACCCGAGGCCTTGATCAGGCCGAACGCCCAGCTCGCGATCACCACGCTGCCGATCAGGCCGACGGCCGGATCGGCCCAGACCCATCCAGAATACATGGCGACGACGAGCGCGCCGATCGCCAGCACCGAGGTCGCCGCATCCGCCATCACATGGACGTAGGCCGCGCGGAGATTATGGTCGCGATGATGGTGGTGATGATCATGATCGTGGTCGTCGTCATGTGCATGGCCATGATCGTGGCCGTGATGGTGATGATCATGGCTGTCGCGGAGCAGCAAGGCGCTGACGAGATTGACGCAGAGGCCGAGCACGGCCACCGCGATCGCCTCGCCATAGACGATCGGCACCGGCGAGACCAGCCGCAGCACGCTCTCATAGGCGATCTGGACCGCGATCAGCCCCAGGATGATGGCGCTGGAAAAAGCGGCGAGATCGCCGAATTTGCCGGTGCCGAACGTGAAATGCGCATTGCCGAGGTGCTGGCGCGCGAAGCGATAGGCGAACGCCGCGATCCCGAGCGCCGCCGCATGCGTTCCCATGTGCCAACCGTCGGCGAGCAACGCCATCGAGCCGAACAGCGAGCCGGCGACGATCTCGCCGACCATCATGATGAGCGTCAGCGCCACCACGAACCAGGTGCGCCGCTCGTTCTCGTCATGCTTGTCGCCGAGGAACGCGTGCTCATGCGTCCATTGCTCGATGGAATGTGAGTGCATCGGACATATCTCCGGGAAAGAATCCGTTGCCGGGAATATAGGCCCCGGCAGCAGAACTTTCTAAGGCTCATTGTAAGGCTCATTACCCGCCAAACCCGCGATTGACAGTCATTCGCGGTTTCGGTGTAATGCGGCTCATGGGGATTTGAGCGATCTCCCCACGAGGCGACATGCCCAAGTATCGCGTCCCGTTCACTCTTTACGAGGACGCATCATGTCTACATTCACGACGATATCTTCTGACAAGCTGGCACGGCTGATCGGCACGGCCAATTCCCCTGCTTTGATCGACGTTCGTACGGAGGAGGATTTTGCCGCCGACCGGCGGCTGATCCCCGGCTCCATCAAGCTCAGCCACGACAAGGTTCCGGAATGGGGCGGCGAATTCGCCGGCCGCTCGGTCATCGTCTCCTGCCTGCGCGGCGAGAAGCTCGCGCAGGGCACGGCGGCCTGGCTGCGGCAGCTCGGCGTGCAGGCCGAAACGCTCGAAGGCGGTTTCGAGGGCTGGAAAGCGGCTAAGCTGCCGCTCGTCGACACCACCAAGCTGCCGAAGCGGGATGCCAGAGGCCGCACCGTCTGGGTGACGCGGGCGCGGCCGAAGGTCGATCGTATCGCCTGCCCCTGGCTGATCCGCCGCTTCGTCGATCCCAATGCGGTGTTCCTGTACGTGGCGCCATCCGAGGTCGTCGGTGTCGGCGAGCGCTTCAATGCCGCGCCCTTCGACATCGAGAATGTGTTCTGGAGCCACCGCGGACAGCTCTGCACCTTCGACGTCATGGTCGAGGAGTTCGGCCTGTCGACTCCGCCCTTGCAGCGGCTCGCGACCCTGGTGCGTGGGGCCGACACCGCGCGGCCCGATCTTGCTCCGGAGGCGCCGGGCCTGCTCGCAGCCTCGCTCGGCCTGTCGCGGATGTATGACGACGACCTCGAGCAGCTCGAGGCCGGCATGCTGCTCTACGATGCCTTCTACCGCTGGTGCCGCGACGCCACCAACGAGACCCACAACTGGCCGACCAACAAAGTGAAGGCATGATGGATACGCGTAATGTCCAAGCAGAAGCTGATGCCGGTCACGGCATCAGCTTCAACGAAGCCTTTCGCGTCTGGCTCCGCGTCGCCTGCCTGAGCTTCGGTGGGCCCGCGGGTCAGATCGCTGTCATGCACCGCATCCTGGTCGAGGAGAAGAACTGGATCTCCGAGGGACGTTTCCTGCATGCGTTGAACTATTGCATGCTGCTGCCGGGACCGGAGGCGCAGCAGCTTGCGACCTACATCGGCTGGCTGATGCACCGGACGGCCGGTGGGTTGATGGCCGGCGGGCTCTTCATCCTGCCCGGCATCATCGCCATCATGGGCCTGAGCTACGTCTATGCCGCATTCGGCAATGTCAGCTTCGTCGAGGCGCTGTTCTTCGGCCTGAAGGCCGCCGTGCTCGCCATCGTCGTCGAGGCCGTGGTGCGCGTCGGCAAGCGCGCGCTGAAGAACCGTGTCATGATCGCGCTTGCGGCCGGTGCCTTCGTCGCGATCTTTTTCTTCGCCGTCCCCTTCCCGTTCATCATCATCGCCGCCGGCGTGATCGGCTACGTCGGCGCCAAAAGCGGCCGCCCGGAATTCGCGCCCGCAGCGCACGGCCATGGCAGCAATGCCGCCGTGATCGACAGTATGCTCGGCGAAGCGGTGCCCGATCATGTCCGCCCTGACACGGCGCGCGCGATCCGCGTCGGCGCGGTGTGGCTGGCGCTCTGGCTCGTCCCGGTGATCGCTCTGCTCGCAGCCTTCGGAGAGGCCAATGTGTTCAGCCAGATCGCGCTGTTCTTCTCCAAGATGGCGCTGGTCACCTTCGGCGGCGCCTATGCGGTGCTCGCCTATGTCGCCCAGCAGGCAGTGGAGCATTACCACTGGCTCAGCGCGCGCGAGATGCTTGATGGTCTCGGCATGGCCGAGACGACGCCAGGTCCCCTGATCATGGTGCTGCAATTCGTGGGCTTCATGGCCGCGTTTCGTGATCCGGGCGGGGTGTCGCCGATGCTCGCCGGCACGCTCGGGGGGCTGCTCGCGACCTGGGTGACCTTCACGCCCTGCTTCCTCTGGATCTTCTTAGGGGCTCCCTATGTCGAGCTCCTGCGCGGCAACAAGGGCCTCGCCGGCGCGCTCAGCGCGATCACCGCGGCCGTCGTCGGCGTGATCCTCAACCTCTCGATCTGGTTCGCGCTGCATACGTTGTTCCGCGAGACCGTCCCGGTGCACGCGTTTCCGCTGTCCTTCGACATGCCGGTGCTGGCAAGCGTCGACATCCCCGCGCTCGTGCTCTCGATCGCGGCCGCGACCGCGATCTTCCGCTTCAAGCTCGGCATGCTGACGGTGCTGGCGGGATCGTGCGCGGCGGGCGTGGCGCTGCGGCTGTTGGGCGTGATCTAAGGAGCTAGAAGAAATTCGGCGCCCAAATGGCACGCCCCATCGCGATCTCACCTGCTGGCGCACGACTGGATAAGGTGTCTAATTGAGGCCAATCGGGGCTAAGCGGCTTGGTGGCCCCGACCGACGTCGCGTTGCTGTATGTCCCGGCTTCCATTCCACACTTTCAGTGCATTCGCTGGGCTTAACAATGCGGTTGGCTGTTGCGCAAGGTTGGCCACCTCCAAGAACTTGGTCGCCAGTGTCGCGTCGCGATGCGCCGCTTGATAAAACTTCGCTATGTACCAGTTGACGAAGCGCACCTGCGCCGTCCGCTTGCCCTCAACGTGGGGGTTCTGCAAATCACTGCCCACGACAATTTGCCAAGGAGCTTCAATAAACCGACCGGCCATCTGGAAGAATCGATGCGCAAGTCCTTGTGTCCCTTTTGCCAAGCACTCACGCAAGGCCAGCGATTCCAGGCAGGCGACCGTCATTCCCTGACCATAGGCTGGATCGAAGCTGCACAAGGCGTCGCCATACACCAGATAGCCTTCTGGAAAGCGAGCCAATTTCTCGTAGTGGCGTCGCAAGTTCGAAACAAACTTGTATTGCGCAAGCGGGGTGAGCGGTTCTGCATTCTGGATCACGTTAAATAATTCCGGCTTTTGCAAGCTACGTGCAAACTCAAGGAAACCGGCATCACCCGCTGGCACCTGATCGCCCATGTAACCGCCTAATGTCACGGTCCAACGCTCGCCTTCCTGTGGCAAAAGGGCACCGAAGCGAAAATCAGGCAAACACGCTCCCATAAGAACGAACTTCCTGCCGTGCAAATAATTCTCCATATGTTCGGGTTTGAGACGATAGAAGCGAGTGACATAGCCAAGATTCACAGTGACCTGCTCCTCTGGCGGTTTTTCGAAACCAAACGCACTCAGCCATGTGGGGCTTGATGAGCCGCGACCGCTGGTATCAATCACGAGATCGGCTTCTATCGTTTCCCTGTCATCCGAACCGTCTTTCGATCGGACGCGGACACCAGTCACACGGCCTGACTGGCGATCAAACACCGGCTCCACAACGTCACGTCGCTCCCGCAGCCGGATATTCGGTAGTTGAACGAGCCGCCGTCGCACGAATCTTTCCAACGTCGGTCGGCTTACCCCGAGCGCGACCATCTTGCTGGGGGCGTGGTGAAGATAGTCGCCGTAGTTGAACCAAAGGCCATCGTTGACCATGTCTGCAGGTACCGCTCCCTGGGCAATTAGCCCCTCAGTGAAGCCGGGAAACGACTGCTCAAGCACCTCGCGCCCGCGGGCAAGCAATCCGTGCGTATGCCGCCCTTGCGGTACGCCCTTGCGAGGATCAGGGGAATCCGGAAGCGCATCACGCTCAAGTATGGTCACTTCGTCGAAATGATCGGCCAAAGCGCGAGCGGCCAAAAGACCACCCATTCCCGCGCCCACCACGATCGCGTGCTTGCCAACGTGCGCCATCGACTCCTCCCAGCATTTGCTTAACCGCAGGACGAAGCAGGACAGTCGTTGAACATTCACCCCGGTAGTATCGATTGCGCCCGGTCCGATATCATCGCGCCTTTCAGCACCACCCGCAAGGCTGCACGCGAACGTCTTTCGGTTCTTGGGGATCCGATCGGGAGACGACGCGACTTCATGTCGAACGGTAACATAATAAACTGCGCATGAGTCAGCAGCTGGCCCTTCGCGACCCTATTGCCCGCCGCGCGGCTTGGTCGCCAACGGGAGCAAAGCAGACCCGGCCTTCGTCGCGTCACACCAATAGTGCTCATTCCGTCGAAAATGACCGAGGACGGATTTTCACATGTCGCGCTGGTTAAGCGGCGCGATTTGTTGCGACTCCCGCAGGTAGGCCTTCAGGGCCTGGCGCAGTGTAGGCAGGATCCACGTCTCGTGTTCAGGCCGGTAGAGACCGGCTTCCCGAAACCATGCGAGAAATTCGGCCTTGCGCCCGGCCAGTAGCAGCGATGTTCCGCGCGCTTCCAGCCGTTCCCGCAAATCGCGAAGTGCATATAATCCGGTCGTGTCGATCTGGCTGACTGGAATTGCATCAATCACAAACCAACGAAGTTCCGGGCCTTCGGCTTCGGCCACCGCCAGCGCTCTCGCCTTGAAGTAATCGGAATTGAAGAAGGTTAGCGGGCCATCGAAGCGGTAGAGCACGAGACCCGGAAACGTCCTGGCGTCTGGATGTCGCTCGATCGAATGCAGACCGGGAAGCCCGTCGACCGTTCCCAGGATTTCGTCCCTGGGCCGCGCGGTCAGCTTGACGAAGCGGACCAGGGCCAGCCCGACAGCGATGAGAATCCCGTTGATGGCGCCCAGCGCGACCACTCCCAGCGTCGTGATCACCGCCAGGACGACCTCGCCGCGATCGATGCTCCAGATTTCGCGTAATGTTCGCGTGTCAAACAGCGAGATCGAAGCGAACACGAGCAATGCGCCCAACGCAGCAATCGGCACATATCGCAAGGGACCGGTCAAAAACAACAACACTGCGGCGATTGCCGCCGCAGCCACCAGGCCAGTCACCTGGGTGCGACCGCCGGCTGAAACGGCCATTGCCGTGCGCGAGTCAGCGCCGGTCACGGCGAACCCTTGCGACAAGGCGGAGGCGAGATTAGCCGCACCAAATGCAGCCAGCTCACGGTCAGCGTCGATCTCGTAGCCGCCCTTCGACGCAAAGCTGCGCGCTGTCAACATGCCACTCGAAAACAGCACGAGAGCGAGCCCCGCCGCGCTACCCAGCAGGGACGGTATGTCCTCCGTTGGAAATCTGGGCAATCGCAGCGGCGGCAGGCCCGCAGGAACCGGCCCCAGAATCGCCACTCCATACCGGTCCAATCCGAACAGTGCGACCGCGGCGCCGGCGGCGATCAATATGATCGGTGCAGCCGGAAGTCGCGGTGCCCAGCGCGCCAGCGCAAACAATATCGCCAGGCTTGCCGCTCCTACGATAAACGTCGGAATCTGCGTCTCCGGAAGCTTGCCGAAGATTTCGAACAGTTGCGGAATGATCCTTTTGGATTCGATGGAAAAGCCGAGCAGCTTGCCGACTTGCCCCAGACAAATGGAAATTGCGACCCCGTTCAAAAGTCCAACGAGGATTGGCTTGGAGAGAAATTCCGCCAGCGCACCGAGCCGCAGGAAACTCGCTGCAATGCAGAACATGCCGGCCAGAAATGTGACTGCGACCGACAGCGACCAGTACAGTTCGACGTTGCCGCCCGCCAGCGGAGCTACTGCGGCTGCGACCATGGCGCACACAGCTGCATCGGGATTCACGATCATTTGCCGCGAAGTGCCGAAGATGGCGTACGCGACCAACGGCAGAATGCTCGAATATAGCCCCACAACCGGATCGAAGCCTGCGAGCTGCGCGTAGGCGATCGCGACCGGCAGGGCCACTGCGGCAACAGAGATTCCCGCCAACAGATCGTGCCGAAAATCATCGGCAAAACCGTAGGACAAGAGTTTGGT